>CAVJHW010000007.1:25594-33849 GCA_963649395.1 Coriobacteriaceae bacterium
TTTCAGATCAGATTGAAAACGGTCAGCACGTTGCTGGCCGAATTCTTCTTCAATATAATCTGCAATGTCTGTGACATCGTAAAGTGCTTCCCAGGTTAAAATAATCTTATAATCTTGCATTTCTTCGTGCATCTCTTAATTCTGTGATTTTGCGAAAAGCATCTTCCAGAGGCAATTCACGACCAGCTTCCATATCATCAATTCCCCGGTCTAACATACGGAGAAGGTGGCTGCTTTCCTGGCTTTTATCGGTTGTAGGGATTTTTTTTGTCAATTCCATGAAATCACTCCAATCATACGATTTATAAATAGTGTATGTTGTTCAGAAGTATCTATCCATAGTTTAACATAGAAGGCGCGGTAATACAATTGAATTATTTTCCTGGGGTATTCGTCAGACATATTCCAAGGGGAGAGCCAGGAGGTTTTCTCTTAGATAAAGCTTCTTGTCATACAGGCAAATGATCGTCCCGATTCCTCTTTTTTTATCGGGAACTTTGTCCAGAACATCGAAGGCGGCTGCCATATCTGCTCGGGGGGAGGCAGACAGCTTTATCTCAACAGGATATAAGATGCCATTTTCCTGGAGGATCAGATCAATCTCCCCGTCTACTTCTATATCCTTTTCCCCTTCCTTCTTTTTCCTTCTGTCCTTGCCATTATAATAGGAGACATGAAAGTCATATTCTAATCCCTCGTTGGAGTAGGATTTCAATATTTCATTGATGACGAAGGTTTCGAACATTGCGCCTGCCATGGCTCCGTTCTTTAAGGTGTCCGGTGTCAGCCACCTTGTCAGATAGCAACATAGACCGGTATCGCGAAAATAAAGCTTTGGCGTTTTGATAGCGCGAGAAAGCGAACGAAGGTCATGTGATTCTTAACCTTTATCAGTTTATTTACGTCTCGTTCCAGATAGGTTTTTACATAGGAAACCTCCCATAACGACTAATCTAAAGTACAACTTTATCATAGGCTCTTTCTGGGAAGACTGTCAAGAGACGATGAAAAATAAGTAATATCTGGATTTTGTATTGACTTTCGTACAATCAGTTTGTATAATAGGTAAAAACCGAAACGTTTCGGTTTTGATTTTGATAAGCAATCAGTTACGAAAAAGAACAGCAGATCAAGTGGTAAAACATGCAGAAGGCAGGAGGATGGATTATGTCACTAGTTACATCAAAACAGATGCTTGCAGACGCTCAAAAAGGCGGCTACGCCGTAGGAGCTTTTAATGCCGAGAATATGGAGATGGTGAAGGCCATCATCGCAGCAGCGGAGGAGCTGCGGGCCCCGGTGATGATCCAGACCACCTCCTCTACCATCAAGTATGGAACGGTGGCAACTTATGCCGCTATCGTGGCAGCAGAGGCCAAGAAGGCCAGTGTACCGGTCTGCCTCCACCTGGATCATGGCAGCAGCTACGAATTGGCAGTACAGTGTGTGATGGCGGGATATACCTCCGTTATGATGGATGGATCCAAGCTGCCCTTTGAGGAAAATATCGCTGTGAGCCGCAAGGTGGCCGAGATGGCAGCCGCTGTGGGCATCCCCTGTGAGGCAGAGCTGGGCAAGGTAGGGGGCAAGGAGGACGAGGTAGAGGCAGAAGCAGATACCAATACGGATCCGGAAGAGGCCAGGGAGTTCGTGGAGAGGACCGGAATCACCTCTTTGGCAGTAGCCATCGGGACGGCTCACGGTTTCTACGTGGGAACTCCGGTGTTGGACCTGGAGCGCCTGTCTGAGATTCGCAAGGTGGTGGAGGTTCCCCTGGTACTGCATGGCGCCTCCGGATTGACGGATGACCAGGTGAGGGAATGTGTGAAGAGGGGGATTTGCAAGGTGAATTTTGCCACCGAATTGAGAAATGCCTATTCTCGTGCCGTGGAAGCCTATCTGCAGGATCATGCCAACACCATTGATCCCAAGGCCTATGGAAAAGCCGCCATGGCCGCAGTGACAGACCTGGTGAAGGCCAGAATGAAGGTATGCGGCTGTGACGGCAAGGTGGCGGTGACCCAGGCTGACGGTCAGACAGCGGAAGCATAAGCTATGGCTGCTACCATGAAGGACATCGCCCGCCGGACCGGCCTGGGTCTGGCTACCATTTCCTCCTATCTCAACGGGGGAAATGTGCGGGAGAAGAACCGAATCAAGATCGAGGAGGCCATCCGGGAGCTGCATTTTGAGGTAAATGAGACCGCTCGGGGTCTGAAGACCAACAAGACCCATACCATCGGTGTTGTGATTCCGGAATTGAATAGCGTTTTTTGCGCCAAGGTCATAGGAAGGATGGAGGATACCCTCCGTCAGCATGGGTATGCCTTGATGATCTGCGACTGCAGGACAGACAAGGTCCGGGAGCGGGAGGCAGTGGAATTCCTGCTGAAGAAAAGGGTAGATGGCCTCATCAATATGCCGGTAGATGGCAGTGGCAAGCATCTGGAGGCCTTTTGCAAGACCGGGAAGCCGGTAGTTTTGATTGACCGGGAGATTCCCGCCTTGGGCTGCGACAGTGTCTGCGCGGAGAATCGGGAAGCAGTAAAGGAAGCGGTAAAATTGCTGGCGGACCATGGCCATCGCTGCATCGGCCTGGTGGCCGGTACCCAGGATGTGCTGACGGCCCAGGAAAGGCTGCAAGGCTTCAAGGAGGGCTGCCGGGACTATGGCATTCCCTTGCAGGAGTCTTGTATCTATTCCGGTGATTGCACCATAGAAAGCGGAGTCCGGGGCCTGAAATATCTGATGGACCACAATCCCGATCTGACAGCCGTGGTAGTGGGTAACTATAATATGACGGTAGGCCTCTTGATCGGGATGAACGAGCTGGGGCTGTCCATGCCGGAGCAATTGTCTGTCATCGGTTTTGACAATCTGGAATTTGCCAGAGCCTGCCAGCCCAGATTAACCATCCTGGACCAGCCCACGGGAGACATCGCCGACCATGCGGCTGCCATCCTGCTGCAGCGCCTGGGGGTGGTGCAAGGGACAGACCATATCCAAACGCAGGAAGCAGGCCAGGAGCCGGTAGGAGACCAGGGACAGGAAGCAGGTCAGGGGCTGGCAGAGAACCAGAGGCAGGAAGCAGGCCAGGAGCCGGTAGGAGACCAGAGGCAGATAGAGGATCAGGTGCAGGGACCAAGAAATGCTCCCTGCAGGATTCGTCTCCGGACGGCTTTGATTCCGGGAAAATCGATTAAAAATCTGAAGTGAGGAGGAATTCTCGAGAAATGTCTATGGGAAATTATTTATTGGGGATTGATCTGGGAACCAGTGCCTGCAAAACGGCTCTCTTTGACCGGGAGGGAAGGGTTCTGGGGACCGCTTCCGGAGATTATAGCGTCTATTACCCCCATAGGGGATGGGCTGAGCAGGATCCGGAGGAATGGTGGGCAGGAGTCTGCACCGCCCTTCAGGATTTGTGGAAGCAGACGGGGATTGCCCCCCGGGAGATTGCCGGAATCGGCATAGATGGCCAGAGCTGGTCCGCTGTAGCCTTGGACAAGGAAGGCAAGGCCTTGACCAATACCCCCATCTGGATGGATACCAGATGCCAGGAGATCTGCCGGGAGCTAAATGAGAAGATAGGGGCGGAGGCCATTTTCCACCTGTCCGGGAATTCTCTGCAGCCCACTTATACCACTCCCAAGGTGGTCTGGTATAAGGAGGCCCTGCCGGAGGTCTATGGGCGGATTGATAAGATTCTTCAATCCAATGGCTACCTGGTATATCGCCTGACGGGTGCTCTCACCCAGGATATCAGCCAGGGTTATGGCTGGCATTGCTTTGACATGCGGCAAGGGGTCTGGAATCTGGATATGTGCCGCCAGCTGGGTATTCCGGAAAGCTTTCTCCCCCCTATTGTGGCCTGTGATGCAGTGGTGGGGAGGGTGACGGCTCAGGCGGCAGCCCAGACCGGGCTGGCAGAGGGAACGCCGGTGGTGGCAGGAGGCCTGGATGCTGCCTGCGGAACCCTGGGAGCCGGAGTCCTTCACAATGGAGAGACCCAGGAACAGGGAGGCCAGGCGGAAGGAATGAGTATCTGCATGGATACCTATCAGGCGGATCCTCGCCTCATCCTTAGCTATCATGTGGTGCCCGGCAAATGGATCCTCCAGGGGGGCACCGTGGGGGGCGGCGGTGTGATGCGATGGTTCGAGCGGGAATTTGCGGATTATGAACGCAGCCGCCAGGAAGAGACCGGCCAATCCTCCCTGAATCAGCTGAATGTCCTGGCAGAAGAGGTAGCCCCCGGCTGTGAGGGCCTGGTATTTCTGCCCTATATGTCAGGAGAACGGTCCCCCATCTGGGATCCGGATGCCAAAGGGGTTTTCTATGGCCTGGATTTCTCCAAAACCAAGGGGCATATGGTGAGAGCCTGCATGGAGGGAGTTGCATTTTCCCTGAAACACAACCTGGACATCGCAGAGGAGGCAGGGGCCAAGGTGGAGGTTTTGCGGGCCATGGGGGGTTCGGCCAATTCCCTGCTCTGGACCCAGATCAAGGCAGACATCACCGGGAAATCCATTGTAGTTCCCTCCTCCGACACGGCCACCACCTTGGGAGCTGTCATGCTGGCAGGAGTGGGCACAGGAGTCTACCGCTCCTATGAGGAAGCAGTTCGTTTGACCGTCCATGAGACCCGCCGCCACGAGCCTGACCCGGATCGGGCAGAGGCCTACCAAAAGACTTATGCCGTCTACAGAGCCCTGTATCCGGCATTGAAGAATCTGTGATAAAATTAGGAGGAAAGTTGAAATGAAGGCAGGAGTTGTATATGCGAAGAATGACATTCGTTACGATGAGATCGACAAGCCCCAGGTCAAGCCGGGGACG
Source organism: Coriobacteriaceae bacterium (assembly GCA_963649395.1). Lineage (GTDB taxonomy): Bacteria > Bacillota > Clostridia > Lachnospirales > Lachnospiraceae > Scatomonas. The sequence continues at coordinate 30,434 of CAVJHW010000007.1, forward strand.
GTTCTCATTAAGGTAAAGTATACCGGGATCTGCGGCTCGGATGTCCCCCGGGTCAATGGGGATGCCTGTCACTTTTTCCCCAACGTGCTGGGTCATGAATTCTCCGGTGTGGTGGAGGAAGCAGGAGAAGGGGTAGAGAGCCTGAAGCCGGGGGATCGGGTAGCAGGGGTGCCTTTGGTTCCCTGTATGAAATGCGAGGATTGTCAAAAGGGGAATTATTCCCTTTGCAAGCATTACAGCTTCATTGGCTCCCGTCAATTCGGTAGCTTTGCGGAGTATGTGGTGGTTCCGGAGAAGAATGCCGTGAAATTCAGCCAGGATGTCAGCTTTGAGAAGGGGGCCTTCTTCGAGCCTGCCACCGTTGCCCTTCATGGCCTGGAGAGAACCGGCTACCAGGGAGGGCATACTGTGGCTATCCTAGGGGGCGGCACCATCGGCCTTCTCACCATGCAATGGGCTAAGATCTTTGGCGCCAGCAAGGTGGTTGTCTTCGATATCCTGGAGGAGCGGCTGGAATTGGCCAAGCGTCTGGGAGCCCATGCGGGAATCAATACTTTGGAGAAGGACTTCATGGACAAGGCCCTGGAAATGACTGGGGGAAGAGGCTTTGATTATGTCTACGAGACCGCCGGCAATACCATTACCATGAAGATGGCTTTTGAGCTGGCTGCCAACAAGGCAAGGGTATGCTTCATTGGCACTCCCACGAAGGAATTGACCTTCTCTGTCAAGGAGTGGGAGAACTTAAATCGCAAGGAATTCAGCCTGACCGGTTCCTGGATGTCCTATTCCGCTCCCTTCCCGGGACATGAGTGGGAGCTGACCGCCCATTATTTTGCCACCGGAGAGCTGAAGTTTGACGATTCCTTCATTTTCAAGAAGATTCCCCTGTCCCAGATTGCCACTGCCTTCGAGATGTACAAGACTCCGGGAACCGTGAAGGGTAAGATTCTCATCGACAGTGAGCGATAAGCCTGCAGAATAGAAAAAGGAAAGAATAGGATAGCAGAAAGGTAGTATAAGTCTATGATTTTAACGGTTACCGCAAATGCGGCTATCGATAAGCGCTATGTCACCAAGTCCTTTGAGGTGGGTCAGGTGAACCGGGTAGTTTCCTGTGCGGCTACTGCCGGCGGCAAGGGATTGAATGTGTCCAGAGCCGCTCGCCTGGCGGGAGAGGAGGTGACGGCCACCGGTTTCCTGGGAGGCCACTCCGGCTCTTTCATTGAGGAGGGAGTGAAGGCCCAGGGCATTGCCGGTGAATTTGTCTGGTGTCAGGGAGAGAGCCGTACCTGCATCAATATCTGGGATGAGACCCATCAGACCCAGACGGAATTCCTGGAACCCGGCTTTCCCATAGGGGATTCGGATATGGACCGGCTGGTGGAGCATTTCAGCCATTTGGTGGGGGACAGCAGCATTGTCACTATTTCCGGCAGCATTCCCCAAGGGGGGAATGCAAAGCTCTACCGCCGTTTGATTGAGAAAGCAGAGAAGTGCGGGAAAAAGGTCATTGTAGATACCAGCGGCAGCCTTCTGGAGGATTGTCTGAATTATCACCCCTATATGATCAAGCCCAATATGGACGAGATTCGCATGCTGACGGGTCGTTCGGTTGATACCCAGGTGGAATTGGTGGAGGCAGCCCGGCTGATTCATGCCAAGGGAGTGCCGGTGGTGGTCATTTCCCGCGGGGGAGAGGGCTCTGTCATCTCCAGCCAAGAGGGGGTCTTCGAGGCCCGGGTGCCCAGGATTGAGGCAGCCAATACCGTAGGCTGCGGGGATATCATGACTGCCGGTTTTGCCGTGGGATTTTCCCGGGGCCTGTCGGTGCCGGAATGTATCCGCCTGGCCAGCGCCATGTCCGCTGCAGGAGCCTTGCGGCTGGAGACAGGATATTTCCGAAAAGAGGATATGGAAGACTTGCTGCCTCAGATTCAGGTGCGGCAGCTGGCAGGATAAGAGAGAAAGGTCTATGGCGGCTTAGGCTGCCACAGGAAAGGAAAAGGAGGATAGAATTATGGAATTCATTAATCCCAAGACGGTACCACAGAGAACCCTCTATACAGGGGCACAGATGCCAGCCCTAGGCATGGGAACCTTCGGTTCGGACCATGCTTCGCCGGAGCTGGTATCGGAGGCCGTAGCCGGTGCGATCCGGGTGGGCTATCGCCATTTTGACTGCGCAGCCTGCTATGGGAATGAGGACCAGATCGGACAGGTATTGGCAGAGGCCTTTGCCCAGGGTCAGGTGAAGAGAGAGGAGCTTTTCCTGGTATCCAAGGTATGGAATGATATGCATGGCAAGGGGGATGTCCTCCTGGCCTGCGCCAAGAGCCTGAAGGATCTGCAGCTGGATTATCTGGATATGTATTATGTCCATTGGCCCTTCCCCAACTATCATCCGCCCAAATGTGATGTAGAGGAGCGCAATCCCAATTCCAGACCCTTCCGGGTGGAGGAATTCATGGAGACCTGGCGTCAGATGGAGCGGCTGGTGGATATGGGGCTGACCCGGCATATTGGCATGTCCAATATGACCATCCCCAAGCTGGAGGCAGTGCTGCCCCTGTGCCGGATCAAACCGGCAGCCATTGAGATGGAGCTGCATCCCTGCTTCCAGCAGCAGGAGCTCTTCGACTATTGTCAGGCCCGGGACATCCAGGTGGTGGGCTTCTGTCCCCTGGGCTCCCCGGATCGTCCGGAGAGGGATCGCACTCCCGAGGATATCGCGGACCTGGAGCTGCCCCAGATCCGGAAAATTGCTGAGGATCATGGAATTCACCCGGTGCTGGTCTGCCTGAAATGGGCTGTTCAGAGAGGGCAGACCCCCATTCCCTTCTCCACCAAGGAGAGAAATTATATAGCTAACCTAAAGTGTGTGACGGAGGATCCCCTGACAGAGGAGGAAATGGCTGTCATCAAGACGCTGGAGAGAGACAACCGCCTGGTAAAGGGGCAGGTCTTCCTGTGGCCCGGCGCCAAGGACTGGCAGGATCTCTGGGATCTGCAGGGGGTAATTACAGAATAGAATAGGCCCGCCGCCTTTCTTATCCTCGGATTCACGGCTATGCATAGGAAAGTTCAAACAACTTACGCTGATCCTGGATCCATAAATTGGTTGTAGACGGGTGCTCCATAGGTTTTATTTTCTCCGCTTCCTCCCAATTCCTCTTGATACGGCGAATATCACATAATCTATCAAGGCCTTATCTTTGATACAAAAATAAAAGCCTTGAAATCAATGGCTTCCGAGGTTCTTCTGTAGTTTGCAGAGAAACCTTGGAAGCTTTTTTGTGCTTGTTTCGTTGTGATGGGGCACTATAGCTGCGGCCCGGTTTCGCTGGTCTGCAACGAGGAAGGCAGGAGCTTTTCTTTTTTAGTTGAAGGAGGCGAAGAGCAGTGGCAACAACCCG
>CAVJHW010000008.1:0-11505 GCA_963649395.1 Coriobacteriaceae bacterium
GCCGCAAGTTCTGTCTTTCTCGCCGCAGGCTGTTTCCTCCCGGCCATTGTCTCCGTTCTCACTGCCCTGTAGCCACCGGATCATGGCTTCCTGGTCCACCAGCCCGCCTCTTGCCAGGTTGACGAAGACTGCGCCGGGCTTTAATTGGCGGAAGATGTCCTGGCTGATGATGCCCCGGGTGCCCTCTGTCAGGGCGATGCAGCAGATGAGGATGTCACTCATGGCTGCCGCCTCTGCCAGCTGCCCCAGAGGGAACATCCGATCAGACGAAAGGAATCTACCCCCGCCCTTCCAGGTTTGACTCTTCCCGGTTCGACTCCTCCAGGTCCGATTGACTCCCACCACATGACAGCCAAAGGCCTGCAATCGCCGGGCTATCTCCTGCCCTAGGTCTCCGCAGCCCAGAATGCAGGCGGTTTTGCCGGACAGCTCCAGCAGACCCCGGTGCTTCTCCCACCGGTGCTGCTTCTGCCGGTCCGCAAAAAAGCGGCTCTGCTTGTAGATCTGCAGAATGCCGCCTATGGCAAATTCAGCCATGGGGACGCTGTAGACCCCTGCGGCTCTGTACAGACGTATCCCATGACTTTCTATATATTCTATTGGTACCCGATCCAGGCCTGCGCTGGTCAGCTGGATGATCTGCAAGTCGGTGAAGGTCTCGATGGGCTGGTGAAGGAAGAGTCCATTGCATACCACAGCCTGATATTGTCCCGGGTTCTTGACCGGAAGCCTCTCCTCCTGGTGAAAGTCCACCCGGTGTCCCAGGGCCTCCAGCTCCTCTTTTTGATCTTTATTCAGTTGAAAGGCTCCGGTTATCAGGATATTCATGGACGCATTCCTTTCACAATATGCTCTACGCAGTTGACCACTATCCGGCGATTCTCCTCCAGCTGGTCTGGGGTCCAGGTAGCATATTCCCTTTCCAGGCGGCGGATATTGGCCACGCCCTCCCGGAAAAGCATCCGAATCTTGTCCAAATCTGTAATCTGGTTGGCATTGCAAAAGCTTCTGGACAGGATGACATATCGGGAACCCAGGCGTACATGCTCTCCCAGAATGCGCTCTGCCGGAAGGGTGCCGCAGCCGGGGCGTCCCACCCCTCCGAAGCCGTAGGGGATCCCCGCTGCCCCGATGGCGGCGCACAGGCGATCCACAGTGCCGTCAGCCAGGGGCTGAAAGAGAAAGTCCTGTTGGTAGCAGATATGAAGGTCGTTGAGGCCGATGTGGATCTGGTCAATGCCGGGCACCTGCAGGGCTTCCTCCAGATTCTCTACCGCAGTATCCGTCTCTAACAGGGGCATGGTCCGGGCGCGGCCTCCCACCATGTCGATGAACTGCCGCAATTCCTCTGCTCTTCGCCACATAGGCAGCATCACCACGTCAGCGCCATAGCGAATGGCTGCGTCAATCTCGGCCTGGGAATTGGGATTCATGGGATTGACCCGAGCCATGATCTCCACATCGCTTCCCACTGCCTCCCTGACCCGGGCGATATCCTCCGGAAGGTGATGGGACTGGACCGTATTCCGTCCCCTCTGCCGTTCTGCCTTACCCAGCTCCTCCATATCGATGAAGATACGGTCTACGCCGGAATCGGCGGCGATTTTGGCCACAGCAGGATGATTGGTGATATACATGAGAACCAGCACGTTTTTACCCCCCCCACATTTTTTGGGGTTATATTTTTTCATACAGTAGCACCTGTATTTTCATTATCTTCATTGCGGATGACCTTGCGCAGGGTCAGCCACAGAATCTTCAGGTCAAAGGTCAGACTGACATGGGCCGCATAGTAGACATTCAACTCGATGCGATGATGCCATTCCACCGTCTTTCTCCCATTAACCTGAGCCCAGCCGGTGATGCCGGGGCGAACATCGAACATATGGAGCTGCTCCTCTGTATATTGGTCGATGGGCCAGGGATGATAGGTCAGAGGCGGACGAGGTCCCACGAAGGCCATATCCCCCCGAAGGATATTGACCAACTGGGGCAATTCATCGATACTGGTAGCCCGAAGGATCCTGCCCACCCGGGTCACCCGGGGATCGCTATTGTCACTGTAGACCCCGCTGCCGGTATGCTCCGCTCCTACTGCCATGGAGCGAAACTTATACATGGTGAATTCCCGGCCTCCCAGTCCCAGCCTTTGCTGACGAAAGAGGATCGGTCCGGGGGAGGTAAGCTTGACAGCCAGGGCGCTGGCGAGGAGGAGGGGGGACAAAAGAATCAGGGCGATCAATGCCAGAATTGTATCCGCAGCCCTTTTTCCGAATCCTCTGTAAATCATCTTCCCTTGCTCCCCCCTTGTGACAGCTCCTGCCGGGCTCTCCTTCTATCTGTGCCCTTCCTCTACCTGTGCCTACCCTCTATCTGCGCCTTCCTCTACCTTTGTCTTCCCTCGTTCTGCGCATTCCCTCTACCTTTTTCTTCCCTCGTTCTGTGCCTTCCCAGCTACCTACGCATTCCCTCTACCTTTTTCTTCCATGTATCGGGCAGCATATAGGTGGGAACCAGACCTTTTACCAGCAGCCGCATCCGCTCCTCATCGCACTCGGTCCGCATCCGCTCCAGGGTCTCCCAAAGCAGATCTTCATCCAGGTCAATGGGACGGCCCACGAAAATCTTCTCATTCTTGGTGGCGCTGAGGCCCTCCTCCTTCATCAGGAGCTCCTCATAGAGCTTTTCCCCGGGACGAAGACCGGTAAATACGATCTCTATATCCCGGCCTGGCACGTAGCCGGACAGGGAGATCATATTCTTGGCCAGCTCCAGGATCTTCACCGGCTCTCCCATATCCAGGACAAAGATCTCCCCCCCTTGGGCGTAGGCACCGGCCTGAAGCACCAGGGCAACTGCCTCGGGGATGGTCATGAAATATCGGATAATGTCAGGATGAGTCACCGTCACCGGGCCTCCCTCGGCAATTTGCCTTCGGAATAAGGGAATCACGCTGCCGTTGCTGCCCAGGACATTGCCGAAGCGAACGGCTACAAATTGGGTGGCAGAGTGTTTGGCGAAGGTCTGGACAATCATCTCACAGATGCGCTTGGAGGCTCCCATGATATTGGTAGGATTCACCGCCTTGTCGGTGGATATCATGACGAACTTCTCCACCTGATAGCGGTCTGCGGCTTTGGCCAGCTTCCAGGTGCCCAGAACATTATTCTTCACCGCCTCGTTGGGACTGTCCTCCATAAGGGGGACGTGCTTGTGGGCTGCCGCATGGTAGATAATCTGAGGCCGGTAGGTCTCCATCACCTTGTTGACCCGCTTGGTATCCCGCACGGATCCGATGAGTACCACCAGATCCAGATCCGGATAAGACCGCTTCAATTCCTGTTGGATATCGTAGGCGTTATTCTCATAGATATCGAAAATGATCAAGCGGCTGGGGCCGTGGTTGGCCAGCTGACGGCAGAGCTCACTGCCGATGGAGCCTCCTCCCCCGGTCACCAGGATGGTCTTGCCAGCCACATATCCCAAGATATCATCCAGCTCCACCCGCACCTCTTCCCGTCCCAGCAAATCCTCGATGCTGACGGGTCTCAGCTTGCTGACGCTGACCTCGTTATTGACCAGCTGGTAGATACCGGGCAGGATACGCAGCTCACAGCCAGTCTCCTGGCATATGGTTAGAATGGGCTTCAGATGAGCCGCTCCTGCTGAGGGAATGGCAATAATGATCTGATGGATGCCCAGCTGCTTCACGTATCTGGGAATGTCCTCCCGTCCTCCCACGATCTTGACCCCCCGCAGGAACTTACCCTGCTTGCTGGGATCATCATCGATCACGCATTGTACCTTCTGGTTGAGATGGCAGCTGTTCTGGAGCTCCATCATCAGCATCTTTCCCGCCTCTCCGGCACCCACCAGCATGACATTCTTGCTCTTCTTCCAGGGCATATTCCGACGCTGACGGCGCAGGCGGGCGGTCCGATAGACGAAACGGGTGCCGGACACGAAGATCACCAGATAGATGGCATTGAGAAGGTAGAAGCTGCGGGGAAGATGACCATTGTTCGTAAGGACGATGCCCAGATCCACCACACCCGTAATGATGCAGGCCCAGACGATATTGAAAAGCTCCCTCACTCCGGCATATTCCCAGAGACTGGAATAGATCCGAAAGAGTCCGAAAATAAGCACTGTAACCACAACAAAGGCCGGCTCATACTCCAGCATCTCCTGCAGATATTCCTCCGGTATCTCTCTTACAACGAATTCGAACCTGGTTGCCAATGCAAAATACGACGCAAAAACAACACATACCAGATCCAAGAGAATCAGGAGAGTTCTTCGAAACCACAATTGGTTGACAATCTTTTGTCTATTCATCCTATGTGAAGCCCTCATTCTTATCAAAACATCAAAAAATGCGGTTCCTCCTCCGCATCCATACACGCCTCCAAAAGCAACCCCTCCCCACCACCGCTCCTCAGAGGAGAGAAAGCTATTCCTTCGTCCACCACGCATGAAAGCCGACTGCTCCGCACTACGTGCACCCGCAGTCGCCGCCGGTATCAACAATCCGCCCTATCGGGCTACTTGTCGATACCGACTTGCCCGTCCAATGTCTGCGCAGCTGTGCATCCGCTGTCCGGGGCTTTCAAAGTAGTTGCTTTCCTGATTCCCTAGTATAGCAAACCGGGGAGGATTCGTCAACCATTCCACAGGTCTATCCTGCAGCTGGATATTCCGCTGCTCTATCCTGCAGCTGGGTATTCCGCTGTTCTATCATCCAGCTAGGTATTCCACTGTTCTATCACACAGCTATGCTGCCGGGTCTTCTTATCATAGCTGATGGCTACCAGAAGGAGCTTCCCCCTATACTCTTCCAGACTTTGGCAATAATTTCTCTCTTTCATCTGCGCAATTGCCCCCATCGCAGAATGATTCCATTTTAATTCTACCACCAGGGCAGGTTTTTCAGGAAATTGCTTGCGGGGCAGGAAAACCAGATCAGCAAATCCTTTTCCTGTTGGCAGCTCCCGGTAGATGTGATAGTAGTTTCGCGCAGCATATAGAGCCAGGGAGATGGTATGACTCAAGGCATTTTCGTCATTATATTGCAAATGTGAGGTCTCAAAATGTGCCTTTTCTATGCCGCGAGCCACCTGCTCCGGTCGCATCTGCCAGATGCTTCGCAGGGTATCTGCCGAATTCTTCAATGCCCTGGAAACCTCTCCCCATTCAGAGGCAGATACAGCATTCACGAATTCCCCTTGTATTTCCTGGTTAGGGATGGTTACTGTTTTTTCCGCAAAATGATAACTCAGATAACCCAGGTGAATCAATAGGGTCAGGACATCGTCCTCGGTATGGAAGGTGGTCATGTCGTTGGTGAAGCTACCGGTATTCACCGGTACAGATTCCCCTGCCATCATTGCAAGAACATCATCCTTCAGACCTTCGAAATTCATATCAATATAGATTCGCAGGGCCTCAAAGGTCTCTGTTTTGTTCCAATAAGAATCACAAATCCCACTTACTACTGCCGTCACCACGGAACGGGGATTGTAGATGGATTCCTTGTGAAGAAAGCTATATCCATCGTACCATTCTCTGAGATCGTCTCTATCGCGTCCGTAGGCCGCGCAGAGTCCCTGCACTTCCGTCTCTGTGAAACCCACAAATTCCGCCAAGGGACCCGGATTGGTCATGGAGAATTCATCGAACATGTTGAGTGCCGAATGGGTTCCGTATTTTTTCACCGGCAGAATTCCGGTCATATATGCGAGATGGATATGACCCTTATCCTTCAGCAAATCCCGCAGAAAATCCAGATACCTTTCCTGGGCTTTCTGGTCTTCCTTATATTCGCGAAATACACAATCCCACTCGTCAATAATAACCACAAAGGGACAACGGCTGGCGTGATAGATATCCTGCATGGTACGGGTTAGGTTTGTTTGGTCAAAGCATATTGTCTCAGGATATTCCTGCAGCAGTTCCCACAGAAGGGATCTGCGCAGAAGATCCAGCATTGCGTTCATGTCCCGGCTTTGGCTGAGGAAATCCTGCATATTCAGGAAGATCGTATCATATTGATTCAAGTGCTTCTCGAAGCTTGGCAGCTGCGAGGCCTTCAGATTCTCGAACAGTTCTCCTGATGCACAGCCTCGACTATAATAAGCCACCAACATATTGGCAGCCATGGATTTGCCGAACCGCCTGGGGCGGCTGACACAGATATATTTCTGGCTGGTATGAAGGACAGAATTGGTATAAGCCAGCAATCCTGTCTTATCTACGTAAATCTGTGAATTTAAGGCTTCGACAAACTTCTCATTACCTGGATTCAGATATATCCCCATTTTGTCCCCACCCCCTCATACAATTCGTTCCATCACAACCCTGCATTCCTTATCCCAAAAGGCGATGCCGTAGGCACGAATTTCCTTTAACCGATAGCGGCGCAGCAAGGCTGTATAATAATCCTTCTTTGCTATCTGCTGCATGGCATGCTGGCAGGCTGCTTCCAGTTTATTCTCATCCTTGACATCCTTTACCTCCACCACAAAGCCATTTGTGCGATCCTTGCGCTGCACGATAATATCGCTGCGGCCCTTGCCGGTCTCTTCATTGGAGGAAACCCACCAATCCGCGCAGGTACTCAGAAGGGCCAGCAGGAAGCCATGATAGAAGGATTCTTGGGCATCATAGAAGCTGACAGTATCCAGCAGCTGCTCATCCTCCATCTGTGTGGTGCCGTCCCTTCCCTTGCTGATCAGTCGTCGCACCATGTCATTGCCGCTGGTATTCCTCCAATAGGCCTTGGGACTGACCTCTTCTGAAGTGCGGAGGGCATAGCAATAACTGATCACATCCCAGGGACAATAGACATCCTGACCTCCAAAGCGATAGCCATCGTACCATTCCCGGATCTCTTTGGCGTGGGAGGTTAGTCCATAATCTGCCAGCAGATTCTGAACCTCAGCCTCAGTAAATCCAAAGTATTCGTCAAAATTGGCATCTGAGATAGAATGAATCATCAGGTTATTCAGCCCTGGAAAGTTGTCAATGCCAACCGGCAACTTCTGCATATTCATGAGCGCACCCCCCTTCTTCCCTGCATTTACCTCTGCCCTCTTCAGCAAATTACGAACAACCTTCCTCCCCACGAAACTCCCCTGCCGAAGTTCATCTGCCATATTCCCGGGCATCCTGGATATCCCTTCTTAGCTGCTGAACCAGCATTTCCCGGGAGGGGAACTTCTGCTCCGGCCGCCGGAAGGAGAGGAGCTGTACGGTGGCTGCTTTGCCATAGAGATTTTGACTGCACTCAAAGAGATGGGTCTCCACCCCCATTTCCTTCCCCTTTACCGTAGGCTTGGTGCCGATATTGGTGACCCCTCGATAGAGTCTGCCCTCAATCCTGGTCTGGGAGATATAGACGCCCCGCGGGGGCAGCATCTTGCCCGGCTCCGGAACCTGGTTGATGGTGGGAAAGCCCAGGTCATGTCCCAAATGACGGCCATGTACCACACAGCCGCTGATAAAGTAGGGGTAGCCCAGGAGCTCCTTCACCTTCTCCATATGACCGGCGGCCAGCTCCTCCCGCACATAGCTGCTGCTGATATCCCGCCCGCCATCTCTTTCCTTTTCAATGATTTCCACCCCAAATCCCCACTGGCGGCCCATCTTCAGGAGGAAGTCCGGATTACCCCGGCGGCCTCGCCCAAAATGAGCATCCGCCCCTACAATGATGGCTTTAGCTCCCAGGCGGCCCAGCAGGATATCTGTCACAAAGTCCTCAGCCTCCATATTACGGATCTGGTCTGTGAAGGGACACTCCACCAGCAGGTCAACGCCCATAGAATGAAGAATCTCCCGCCGCTCCCGGTTGGTCATAAGCATCTGCGCCTTTCTCGCCCCCATCTGAACCTGGGGGGAGACGTCGAAGGTGAAAACGATGGATTGATATCCCTTCTGCCGTCCTATCTCCTGCACTCGATGAATGATTTTTTGATGTCCCCGATGTACCCCGTCGAATTTACCCAGGGTCACAACACCGGGCTTGTGTAATTGTATTGCATCTATCGAATTGATGTATTCCACCGTCTACTCTACCCCTTACCTTGTCCCGTCATAGAACATTTTTAATGGCCGATACAGCCCTTCCCTCCGGCGGAAAACCCCAACAAAAGTCCCCTCCGAGTCATACAGCCGTATCTGCCCTTCTTCCTCCCGCAGGTCTCTCTCCTCACTTCCTGAGGCATGCTGGTCCTGCTCGGCTTTCTCTCCCTTCGCCACAATAAGGCTCTTCTTTCCCCTCTCCTCCCTCACCAGCTGCTTCTCTTCCAGGGGATTCCCATTATGAGCCAATCCATCCGCCTCGGGTCTGACCCTATAGGCAGACAGCTCAGCGAAGATTTGATCCGTTGGAATCAGGCACTGTTCCACTCCTCCCTGATCCTGCAATTCCTGAATCTGGGAGAGCTTCCTGGCCTCCTTCAGGCCAAACCGTCCCACCCGGGTTCGGGTCAGATGGTCCATGCAGGCTCCACAGCCCAATTTGGCCCCCAGGTCATGGCAAAGGGTTCGAATATAAGTGCCCTTAGAGCAGGTGACCTGAAAGGTCACTCTGGGAAGGGTCATTTCCAGAATCTCAATCTGATAAAAGTGCACCTTCCTGGGCTGGCGCTCTACTTCCTTCCCCTCTCGGGCCAGCTCGTAGAGCTTCCGGCCTCCCTGCTTGAGGGCAGAATACATGGGGGGAATCTGCAATTGTTCTCCCTGAAAGCTTAGAAGGCACTGTCTTACCTCTTCCTGGGAACAGGTCACCGGATGCTCCTCCAAAGTCCTCCCGGAACTATCCTGGGTATCCGTCACCTTCCCCAGCAGAGCAACCGCCTCATAGGTCTTCGTCTCATCTGTCAGCATATCACACAGCCGGGTAGCCTTCCCCAGACAGACAGGCAACACCCCCTCCGCATCCGGATCCAGCGTACCTGTATGACCAATTTTCTTCTGACGCAAAATCCCCCGAAGCTTGGCCACCACATCATGAGAAGTAAACCCCGGCTCCTTATAAACAACAATCACACCATTCATCAACGCCATCCCCTAGCCCTAACCACTAACCCCTATCCACTAACCCCTATCCCCTAACCCCTGCTCCTCCACTTTTTTAATCAAATGCCGGAGGATCTCCTCTGCCTTACCTAGCATGGTGCAGCCTGCTGCCCGCATATGGCCGCCGCCGCCGTAGGCCAGGGCGATCTTGCTGACATCCACGTAATTCTTGGAGCGCAGGCTGACCTTGTAGGTGTCTTCCTTGGTCTCATAGAGGAAAATGGCCACCTCCACCCCGGCTGTATTGCGCAGCTGGGCTACAATTCCATCCATATCCCGGGCTTCTACCCCGTATTCCTCCATGGCTTGCTGATTAGCCACTCCGATGACGCATTTGCCCTCCAGCACCAATTTGCTTTCCATCAAAACCTTGCCCAGCATGCGATTCTGGCCATAGGTCTTCTGGAAGAAGGACTCATCGATGATGCGGGAGAAGGCAATTCCCTTCTCCATCAAGACCGCCGCTGCGCGCAGGGTATCCGGAGAGGTGGCCGGATATTGAAAGACCCCCGTATCGTGAACAAAACCGGTATAGAGGGCTTCTGCGCAGGCCTTGGAGATTTTCTCCGGATCCAGGAAGCGGAAGAGGACCTCACTGGCTGAGCTGGCCTTAGGGTCGTTGAAAAGCCAGGTATAGGTTCCCCGGTTGGTGATATGATGATCGATGCAAAGGGTTTTCCTGGCATGCTTGATGCAGGCTCCTGCTACCCCGATCCGATCCTGGCTGCTGATATCCAGAAGAATCAATAAATCATAATCCTGCTCCTCCCGGTATTGGCTGCGGACCTGATCCAGACCCTCAATAAAGCCGAAGACCTCCCGTACCGGCTGCAGGTAGACCTGGGCCTGAATCTGGGGGTAATTGTCCCGCAGATAGAGCCAGGCTCCCAGACAGGAGCCGATGCAGTCCCCATCCGGGTTCACATGACCAGCGATAGCTATGGTATGCACGCCCTCCAGGAAATCCTCGAGACAGCATTCCGGATTTTTCGGGCTCTCCGGTCTCTTCGGATTTGCTGGATTTGCCGGATTCCCCAAATTTTCCTGGTTCACCTGACTCCTCCGGTTCTCCTGCTTTCCTTGGCTCATTCTTTTTCTTCCTCGTCTTCTTCCTCGATCTCTTCTACACCCTCTGGATTTTCGTCCCTTGCCAGGCTGCCATCCTCCCCTAGGGCTTCCATACCTTCTGACCTGCCGTCTTCCTCTGCCTCACTGGCCCTCTCTGCCTCATTGGCAGTCTCCCGGCTTCGGATCTCATCGATCCTATGAGACATATTGACTCCATATTCGATGGACTGATCCAGCAGGAAGGTCAGCTCAGGCGTGTTGCGAAGGTTCAGATTCTTGGCCAGCAGGCGGCGAATGTAGCCTTCCGCACTGTGAAGGCCTGCGATGGTATCCTCCTTGGCCTTTTGATCTCCCAGAACGCTGATATAGACCTTACAGGTCTTCAGATCCGGCGCTACCTCAGCCCCGGTGACGGAGGTCATGAGACCGATCCGGGGGTCTTTGATCTCCCCCTGAAGGATCCGGCTCAATTCTCTTTGCACTTCTCCATTGATTCTTGTATTTTTAATGCTGTTTTTTCTCACAATGAACCTCCCCTTACCTGGGAACTTCTACCATGATATAGGCTTCTACCATGTCAAGCTCCTGGATGTCGTTAAAGCCCTCGAAGACAAGACCGCATTCGTAGCCTGCCTTAACCTCCTTCACGTCGTCCTTGAACCGCTTCAAAGAGGCAAGTGCACCCTCGAAGATCTGCTTGCCTTCCCGGCTGATACGGACGGAGCAATTCCTCTGGAAGACACCATCCATGACGTAGCTTCCGGCAATGGTTCCCACACCGGATGCCTTGAAGAGCTGGCGGATCTCCGCATGGCCGATGACCTTTTCCTCGAAAATAGGATCCAGCATGCCCTTCATGGCTGCCTCCACATCCTCGATAGCCTGATAAATAACCTTGTAGAGGCGAACATCCACGCCCTCCTGCTCCGCGATAGCCTTGGCGGTAGCGTCAGGACGCACGTTGAAGCCGATCACGATGGCATTGGAAGCCGCTGCCAGGGTTACATCGGATTCGTTGATGGCGCCTACGCCGCCATGAACGATCTTGACCACAACCTCCTCGTTGGACAGCTTGACCAGGGACTGCTTTACTGCCTCCACGGAGCCCTGCACGTCAGCCTTGACAACGATGTTCAGCTCCTTCAGATTGCCTTCCTTGATCTGGCTGAAGAGGTCATCCAGGGACATCTTAGCCTTGGTATCCTCCAGCAGACGGTTCTTGCCCTCGGAAACGAAGGTGGCTGCGAAGTTCTTGGCCTCCTTGTCGGTCTCTGTGGCCACCAGGATTTCTCCCGCATTGGGCACATCTCCCAGACCCAGCACCTCTACGGGTGTGGAGGGTCCTGCCTCCTTCAGCCG
>CAVJHW010000008.1:11515-33767 GCA_963649395.1 Coriobacteriaceae bacterium
ATCATGGCCCGAACCTTGCCGGAGCAGGCACCTGCGGCAATATAATCACCCACATGCAGGGTACCCTTCTGTACCAGGATGTTGGCCACGGGGCCCTTGCCCTTATCCAACTTAGCCTCCAATACCAGACCACGCGCCCGTCTGTTGGGATTGGCCTTCAGTTCCATTACCTCTGCCGTCAGAAGGATCATTTCCAGTAAGTTATCAATGCCCTCATGGGTCTTGGCGGACACAGGTACGAAGACCGTGCTGCCGCCCCAATCCTCAGGGATCAGCTGGTATTCTGACAGCTCCTGCTTTACCCGGTCTATATTGGCGCTGGGCTTATCAATCTTGTTGATGGCGACAATGATCTCTACCCCGGCTGCTTTGGCATGGTTGATGGCCTCAATGGTCTGGGGCATCACACCGTCGTCTGCAGCGACTACCAATACGGCGATATCTGTAGAATTGGCTCCCCGCATCCGCATTGCCGTAAATGCCTCATGACCGGGGGTATCCAGGAAGGTGATTCTCTGTCCGTTAATGGATACTCCATAAGCTCCGATGTGCTGGGTAATGCCGCCAGCCTCCCGGTCGGTTACATGGGCATCCCGAATGGCATCCAGAAGGGAGGTTTTACCATGGTCAACATGTCCCATGACACATACCACCGGCGGACGGGGAACCAGGGTGCTTTCGTCTTCCTCTTCCTCCTTCAGCAGCTCCTCAATGACATCAACCTTCTCCTCCTGCTCTGCCAAAATATCATAGCTTAGAGCGATCTCCTGGGCCTTTTCGAAGTCGATCTCCTGGTTTACCGTAACCATGGTTCCCTCCAGGAAGAGCTTCTTCACGATCACGGCAGGCTGCATCTTCATCTTCTCTGCCAATTCCCGGATGGTCAGCTTCTCCGGCAGCAGGATCTCCTTGATCTCCTCCTTCTTCTCCTCTCTGGCCTTGTGAGCCGGCTTCTGAAGAGCCTTGGGAAGGTTCTGGTTCGGTCTTCTGCCCTGGTTGGGACGGTTGCCACCGCTTCTGCGGTCGTTATTGAATTTGTTCTCTCTCAGAGAATCCTTGTTCTTATCCTTGTCCTTATGGCCGGTATCTCTGGCCGGTCTCTTGATACCCACATCCACAGAGGGAGCGGCAGGTCTGCGATCCATGCCCGGTCTGGGGCTTCTGCTGCGATCGCCAAAGCCGGTGCCGGGACGATTCTGGCCAAAACCGGGACGTCCCCCTTGACCCCGGTCACCAAAGCTTCTGGGGCGATCTCCCTGGGTCCTGTCTCCATAGCTTCTGGGACGATCTCCCTGCGGTCTGTCCCCATAGCTTCTGGGACGGTCTCCCTGGGCCCTGTCCCCGTAGCTTCTGGGACGATCCCCCTGAGCCCTATCTCCATAGCTTCTGGGACGATCTCCCTGCGGTCTGTCCCCATAGCTTCTGGGACGGTCTCCCTGGCTTCTATCCCCGTAGCTTCTGTCTCCGTAGCTTCTGGGACGGTCTCCCTGAGCCCTGTCTCCGTAGCTTCTGGGACGATCTCCCTGGCTTCTATCCCCGTAGCTTCTGTCTCCATAGCTTCTGGGGCGGTCTCCCTGGCCTCTATCCCCATAGTTTCTGGGACGGTCCCCCTGCGGTCTGTCCCCGTAGCTTCTGGGACGATCTCCCTGGCTTCTATCCCCATAGCTTCTGGACCGGTCCCCCTGGCTTCTATCCCCGTAGCTTCTGGGACGATCTCCCTGGCTCCTATCCCCGTAGCTTCTGTCTCCATAGCTTCTGGGACGGTCCCCCTGGCTTCTATCCCCGTAGCTTCTGGATCGGTCTGTCTGCTCAGTCGAAGGGCGGTCTGCCGCGCTTCTCAAGGGGCGATCCATGCGGATTCCCTGAACCGGAGCTGGACTGGCCGACTGGCTTGCCTCTGTACGAACTTCCGGACTCTGACTGCTGGTCTGAGCCTGGACCACCGGTGTATTCTCGGTCTTGACCGGCTGACTATGGTCTGGACTTGGAGCAGCCTTGGCAGCCTGGCTCCCGGCTGCAGCCAGGGGGTGTTCCTTCCTTGGTTCTGCACTTCCGTGACCAGCTGTCCTCTTGCCTGCCTCCGGACGCCGGAAATTCCTGGCCTCCTTGGTGGTAGCATTCTGCGGACGAAATACCTGGATAATATTCTTCTTCTTTTTGGGTGCCTCCGTGGACCCCGCTTTCTCTTCCTTCTTGTGATCTGGCTCGGTAGAAAATGTCTTCCTTACCATTGCCTCCTGATTTTCTTCCGGTGTACTCATATATTCTCGACCTCTATCCTTTAGTGTATTTGTTTCTTCTGGTTGCTGCAGCTTTTTTCCGAGGAATTCTCTTCCAGCTGCTGTAGGATGGCACGTGCCAGATTCGGATCCGTCACTGCCAGACATGCGCGGTACTCCTTGCCAATGGCAGTCCCCAGCTCCTCCTTGCTGAGAAACTGCTGATAGGGAACCTGGTAATACTCACACATGTTTTGAAATTTCTTCTGTGTGTTACCGGAAGCATCTTCCGCTGTTACCACAAGATAAGCCTTACCCTGCTTCACTGCTCTCTCGGCTGCAAATTCCCCGCTTGCAACCCTTCCTGCCTTCATGGAGAGCCCGATCATGGAGGCTGCTTTTCTTCTATCCAAATGCATCCATCTCCTTCTTCAGATTCTCATATACATCCTCCGGAATATGGATTCCCAGGGAACGCTCCAGTCCTTTACTCTTGACTGCCCGTGCAAAGCATTCCGGATTCTTACATAGATAGGCGCCTCTGCCATTCTTCTTACCCGTGACATCCAAAAGGATCTCTCCCTCCGGCGTCTTCAGAACCCGGATCAGTTCCTTCTTGTTCTTCATTTCACTGCAGCCGACGCACTTGCGCATCGGCACCTTACGTATCGTAGCCAACCAATCCCTCCATGCTTATTCCACCGGTGCTTCTTCCACCGGTGCTTCTTCCACAGGTGCTTCTGGTGCTTCTTCCTGACCTACCGGCATCTCCTCTGGATTCTCAAGCCTTCCTTCCGGGCTTTCCGATTCCTCCTGATTCAAGTCCTCATTTTCATCGGCGGGGGAGTCATTTTCCTCATACTCGCCTTCGTACTCCTCCTCATAGCCCTCATCATACTCGTCCTCGTCATACTCCTCTTCCTCGTAGTAATCGAAGACTCCTTCCTCTCTGGCCAGGGTCTCGCTCTTGATATCGATGCGGAAGCCGGTAAGTCTGGCCGCCAGCCGCGCATTCTGCCCTTCCTTGCCGATGGCCAGGGACAGCTGCTGATCCGGCACAATCACCATGGCAGACCGCTCATCGGGGTCAGCCATGACGGAAATGACCTTGGCCGGAGCCATGGCATTCTCGATCATCAAAGCCGGGTTCTCATCCCAGTTGATGATATCCATCTTCTCGCCCCCCAGCTCATCTACAATGGCATTGACCCGGCTGCCGTTTACTCCGACACAGGATCCTACGGCTTCTACATCCGGATCGTTGCTCCATACTGCCAGTTTGGTTCTGGAGCCTGCCTCCCGGGCAATACTCTTAATCTCAATGATTCCCTCCCGAATCTCTGCCACCTCTGACTCAAAGAGCCGCTTCACCAGCTCCGGATGGGTGCGGGAAACCAGGATCCTGGGGCCCTTGGGGCTATCCTTCACCTCTGTCACATAGAGCTTCACTCTCTGATTGGGCTTATAGGTCTCCCCCTTGATCATCTCACCATCTGTCAGCAGGGCATCCACCTTACCCAGGTTGACACTGACGTTCTTGCCTATATAGCGCTGCACCACACCGGTGACAATATCATGCTCCTTCTGATAATATTGGTAGTAGAGAGCCTTTCGCTCCTCCTCCCGAATCTTCTGCAGGATCACATTCTTGGCATTCTGGGTGGCGATCCGCCCAAAGTCCTTAGACTTGATCTCTACATTCACGACATCTCCTATCTCATAGGAGGGATCTCGCATTTTGGCATCCTCCAGGCTGATCTCCAGCACCGGATCCTCCACTTCTTCCACCACCGTCTTCTCGGCAAATACCGTAAAGTCCCCGGTTTGGGCGTTGATGTTAACCTTGACATTATCTGCCTTGCCGAAATGGTTCTTACATGCCTGCAGCAAGGATTGTTCGATGGCTTCCAGAAGAGTATCTTTGCTGATATTCTTCTCTTTTTCCAAAACATCCAATGCTTCTATTAACTCTGTGTTCATTCTTCCCTTATCCTCCTGATGGTCTATTCCTTAAAAGTCAAATGCCAGTCGTATCAAAGCCAGATCCTTCTTCTGAAAGGTCATAGGCTGGCCCTCTTCCGACTCTATGGTCACGGTATCCTCATCATAGGCGGTCAGGATGCCGTAAAATTCCTTCTGTTTGTTGATGGTGCGGAAGGTCCGTAATTCCAGCCGCTTGCCCATGCTGCGAATGTAGTCCTTTTCCTTCTTCAGGGGGCGTCCCAGCCCCGGGGAGCTGACTTCCAGAATGTAGGGATCCTCAATGAAATCCTCCTGATCCAACTTGTCACTGAAGGCTCTGCTGACCAATTCACAGTCATCCACCGTGATACCGCCCTCCTTGTCGATGTAGGCTCGAAGGTACCAATTGCTGCCCTCCTTGACATATTCCACATCCACAAGCTCAAAACCCTGTTCCGTCACAAGGGGCAGAACCAGCGCCTCCGCCTTCTGTTCATAGTTCTCTCTCTTACTCATTCCCACCTCCGCAGAAGCCCTTTGCTCCTCCAATCAACAAAGAAGAGTGGACCTGCGTCCACTCTCCAACTAGTTACTCTATTACATCAACATGTCAAGTATAGCACCCCTTTTTCCCGATTGCAAGAGGAAAATCCGTCAGAAAGCAAATGAAAAGACTGCCCGGGGACAAATGGGCAAAGTCCCGGACAGCCTTTCCAGTGATATCTGTATCTTAGGGTAAGTTATTGGCGATTCTCAATCTCCATGATCTTGTTGACTCTTCTCTCATGGCGTCCGCCCTCGAAGTCGGTATGGAGGAACTCGTCTACCATCATAAGGGCCAGACCCTCTCCTACCACACGTCCTCCAAAGCAAAGGATGTTGGCATTGTTGTGCTTTCTGCACATCTGGGCGCTGAAGCAGTCGGAGCAGCAGGCGGCACGAATGCCCTTGACCTTGTTGGCAGCCAGGGAAATGCCGATGCCGGTTCCACAGATCAGGATCCCCCTCTCGCACTCTCCCGCTACGATTGCCTGGGCCACCGGCTCAGCGATATCCGGATAGTCGACGCTTTTCTCGGAATCACATCCGAAATCACGATATTCTATTCCTTGCGCTTCCATCCATTTGATTACAGCACATTTTAACTGATACCCACCGTGGTCGCTTCCAATCGCTATCATAGTCTACTCCCTCATCAGCCCTTTCTGGCAATGGCTTTCTTTACTTTTCTTACAATATGATCTGCAGTCAGGTCGAAACGGGTTCTCAGATAATCCTGGGGACCAACCTCACCGTAGCAATCCTCTACCGCCACATATTCCATGGGAACGGTTAATTCCGTAGCCAAAGCTTCACTGACTGCGCTGAAAAGTCCGCCGATCTTATTGTGATTCTCAGCTGTAACCACTGCTCCGGTAGCCTTGGCATATTTTACTGCACATTCCTTGTCCAAAGGCTTCACTGTGAACATATCCACAATGCTGATCTCGATGCCTTCCTTCGCCAGCATCTCTGCTGCCTGGAATGCTTCATGGATCATAATACCTGTGGCAAATACAACAGCGTCCTTGCCCTCTCTTAAAGGAATGCCCTTGCCGATCTCAAAAGTCTGGCCGTCAGCATAAACCTTGGCAGCGCCCTTGCGGCTGCAGCGGATGTATTTCACTCCGGGGATGGAGGAAACCTGCTTCAATACGTCAGTCATCTGACTGGCATCTGCAATATCGATAACGGTAGCGGTGGGGATAGCGCGATAGAGAGCCATATCCTCGAAAGGCATATGGGTTCCGCCGTTGAAGGCAGCACAGATGCCTGCATCGGTTCCCACTACTGTGATATCATTGCCGGTATACCCCGCGGACAGGAAGATCTGGTCAAAGCAGCGTCTGGAGGCGAAGGGGCCGAAGGTATGGCAGAGGGGCTTGAAGCCCTGGGAAGCCAATCCGGAGGCTACACCGATCATATTGGCCTCTGCAATGCCGCAATTAATGGCACGATCCGGATGGGCAGCGCCCCATTTTGCAGTACCGATACAGCTCATCAGGTCACAGTCCAGATAGATAAAATCAGGATCTGCCTCCGCCAGCTGAGGAATTGTCTCTCCCAGTACATCCTTGAATGTGCGGGAATTCATGGTTCCATCATATACTATGTTCATTCTTCTATCCCTCCGCTCATTCTGCTGCAAGCTTAGCCCGAAGTTCTGCAAGCCATTCATCGAACTTCTCAGCGCTGACAGTCATACTATGGTTACCGGCTGTTTCCTCTACTTCCTTGACCCCTGCTCCCTTGATGG
This sequence comes from Coriobacteriaceae bacterium, assembly GCA_963649395.1. Lineage (GTDB taxonomy): Bacteria > Bacillota > Clostridia > Lachnospirales > Lachnospiraceae > Scatomonas. The sequence goes on from CAVJHW010000008.1 coordinate 17,993, forward strand.
TATCCATCACGATGGCATAGGGTTTGTCGGAAGGAGCTTTTGTCTTCTCTAATGCATCATAGAGTGCTTCTATATCATTGCCGTTGATGCGAACCGCCTCAAAGCCAAAGGCCTGCATCTTGGCCAGCAGATCTCCGGTGGGCAGAACGTCTGCTACCCAGCCGTCCAGCTGCTTCTTATTATTGTCTACCAGCACTACCAGATTGGACAGCTTCTTGGCAGCTGCGAACATAAAGGCCTCCCAGCACTGGCCTTCATCAATCTCACCATCTCCAACGATGAGGAAGGTTCTGCTGTCCCTCTTCTTCAGCTTATCTGCCAATGCAATCCCGCAGGCAAGGGAAGTTCCCTGGCCCAAAGATCCGGTGGTGATATCTACACCGGGGGTCTTGTTGCAATCACAATGGCTGGGGAAATTGGTTCCCGGCTGATTCAGGGTCTTGATCTCATCATAGGGATAAAAACCCTTCAAAGCCAAGGCTGCATATACCGCAGGACCCGCATGTCCCTTGGAGCATACCAGCTTGTCCCTCTCCGGCATCTTGGGGTTCTTGGGATCTACCTTCATCTGAGATCCGTACAGAACAGCCAGAGCATCGCAGATACTTAAGGAACCGCCGATGTGGCCGAAGCCTCTGGACTTGAGGGCTTCCACAGCTGCGATGCGGATCTCTGTTGCCAATTTTGTCAGATTTTTCTTCAATTCAGCATCCATATCCTTCTCTTCTCCTGTCGTATATTAGATCCTGGCTACTCCTGTCTTCCTGGCTGCCTCCGCTACGGCCGCAGCTACTGCCTTGCCCACACGGGGATCAAAGGCGGCGGGAAGTACATAGTCCTCATTCAGCTCTTCATCAGAAATCAGACCTGCAATGGCATGAGCCGCTGCAATCTTCATCTCATCATTGATATCCCTGGCTCTTACATCAAAAGCTCCGCGGAAGATTCCGGGGAAGGCCAGCACGTTGTTGCACTGGTTGGGGAAGTCACTTCGTCCGGTGGCAACCACGCGGGCTCCGCCTGCCTTGGCATCCTCCGGGAAGATCTCCGGTGTAGGATTGGCGCAGGCAAAGATGATAGCATCCTTGTTCATGGTCTCTACCATCTCCTTAGTTACCATTCCGGGAGCGCTGACACCGATGAATACATCTGCCCCCTTGAGCATATCCGCCAGGCTTCCTGCTTTCTTCTCCTTGTTGGTCAGAAGAGCCATCTCATCCTTCACCGGATTCATGCCCTCACCACGGCCTTCATAGATAGCCCCCTTGCGGTCGCAAAGGATGGCATTCTTCAGACCTGCGGACAAGAGCAGCTTGGTAATGGAGATAGCTGCAGCGCCGGCGCCATTCACTACTACCTTCACATCCTCCAGCTTCTTGCCTACCAGCTTCAGGGCATTGGTCAGACCTGCCAAAGTAATAACAGCGGTTCCGTGCTGATCATCGTGGAAAATGGGAATGTCACATTTTTCCTTCAACTTCTTCTCAATCTCAAAGCATCTGGGTGCAGCGATGTCCTCCAGGTTCACGCCGCCGAAGCTGCCGGAGATCCGATAGATGGTATCGACGATCTCATCCACATCCTTGCTCTTGATGCAGAGGGGGAAGGCATCTACATTGCCGAATTCCTTGAAGAGAACACACTTTCCTTCCATCACCGGCATACCTGCCTCCGGTCCGATATCTCCCAGACCCAGAACAGCAGTTCCGTCGGTTACCACCAGGCAAAGGTTATGGCGTCTGGTATACTCATAGCTCTTATCAATATCCTTCTGAATCTCCAGACAGGGCTGAGCAACTCCCGGCGTGTAAGCCAGGGACAGATCGTCCTTTGATGCAACGGGAACTCGTGAAACAACTTCGATTTTGCCCTTCCACTCTCCGTGGAGGCGCAGCGACTCTTTTGCGTAATCCATGTTCTTTGACACTCCTTTTTTTGTTGTCCCTTCTCACCTGGCAGTCGTCTTCACCAGGGGAAGGGTAGATCCACCATAGGGCATGGCCAGTACAGTGGCCTCCTTGCCCAGCTTCTTGAAAGCATCCTCCAGAGCCTGCTGTGCGGATGCCTTTGGTTCCAGGAAAATCGTCCGGACGAATTCATCCGAAAGGTCTGAAACCAGATATATCTCTGCGTTTTCCAGCACCATAGCAATGGCGGCAGCCTTATGGCCCCCCAGCTGGAAATCCTGCCGGATTCTCTCCACCATAGACTGGGGAGAGGGGGACTGGGTCATCCAGCGCTCAAAAACGCCTTCTCCCAGACCTTCTTTGCAGGAACCGATCAGGATCACTATTCCACCCTTGCGCACGGCATGCTTGGCATTATCCAGCGCTTTTTGGGTCTGATAGAGGTTCAGGTCCTTAGGAGCCCCACCCTGGGACACCAGGACAATATCTGCTCTGTGTGGTATCTCTTTTCTATAAATCCGATCCAGGAAACGGCAGGCCTCCCGATGGGCTTTCACCACATCTCCGGCCGCTGCCATAATGACATGCTTATGCTCATCCAAAACCACATTGACGATATAGTCAATGCCGCAGATGGCACCGGCCTCCTCGATATCCTCTCGAACCGGATTGCCCTCCAGCCGTCCGGCACAGGCTTCCTCCTGCACCATCATGCTGTGATTACTCTGAATCGCCGCTCGGGTGGATACCCCGGGCATAATGGCCTTGGCTCCACCGCTGTAACCGGCAAAATAATGGTATTCTACATTGCCCAGGCAGATGCGCCTGTCTGCTTCCGCCACAGTGCGGAAGACATCCACCGGTGTGCCATGGGAGGTTGTCCCCATATGAACACAGTCGGAGGCATCGGCATCGATGCAGGTGATCTCACTGTAAGCCCGATCCCCGGCCAGCTTCTTCATCTCTTCCGGCGTATGGCAGCGATGGCTTCCCAGGGCGAAGACCAGGGTAATATCCTCCTTCTTCACACCTGCCTCATATAAGCTATCCAAAACCGGCGGCAGCACCACGTAGGTGGGCAAAGGCCGGGTAATGTCACTGGTAACGATGACGATCTTCTCTCCGGGCTTGACCACTTCCTTCAGAAGCGGAGCCCCTATCGGATGAGCCAGGGCACGACGCACCTCGTCCTCCCCCTCCAGCTCATGGGGCACTTCATTGGCATGCAGAACCCCCATGACATTCTTCTCCGGCAGACGAACCTTCTGAACCCCGGTTCCGAAGCCGAATTCCAGTTCCATGTACTTCTCCATAGGTGCATCCCCTTTTCATTCATGGTAGACCCTGCTCAGCACACCTGGGCTGGGCAGGAGACTTTCCTTCGTAGTGATGCCGACGTAAAACGGCATAGATATTTCATCAAAAGGTCTGAGCTGCGTGGCGCAATGCCTTGACAACCGGAAGTTCCTCCCCAGACAGGAAACGAATCAGGGCGCCGCCTGCTGTGCAGATGTAGGACATCTGATCCTTCAGCTGGTACTTTTCCGTAGCGGTTACACTGTCTCCGCCCCCAATCAGGGTATAAGCTCGGGTATCTGCCAAAGCCTGCCATACCCCCTTGGTTCCATACTCTGTAATCTCTTCCTCAAAGATTCCCATGGGACCGTTGACACAGACAGTCTTTGCTTCCAACAGAATCTTGCGGTATTCCTCCACGGCCTGGTGCCCGATGTCCACCAAACCAGCCTGAGCCGGAATCTGACCCACAGCTGCCTCCTTACGCTGGCCCTCTTCCACCCAGGCCAGGTCTGCCGGCAGGACTATTTGATCCTTGTATTCCTCATACAAAGGCTTGATCTTCTCGATCCAGTCCTCATAGTTGGACTTGCGGATAAAGGCCAGACTTCCCTCTCCGATCTCCTTACCCGCTGCTGCCAGAAGAATATTGGCAACCAGTCCGCCTGTGAGAACCTTGTCTGCAATCCCTCTCTTCAGAACAGTCTCCATCATAAGGAAAGCGTCTGATATCTTAGCGCCTCCCAAAACAAAGACACAGGGATGCTCCGGATTCTCCATCACCTTAGATACTGCACAATATTCATTTTCAAACAGTCTGCCCATGGCAGAAGGCAGAACCTGCTCAAAACCACACAGGGAGGGCTGGTCTCTGTGGGCGGCCGCAAAGGCATCGCACACGTAAAGGTCAGCCAGGGGAGCCAATTTGTCCACCAGCAGGGTCTTAGCCTGCTCTTCATGGCTCAGCTGCAGCTTCATCTCGAAGAGGGTCTGCTCCTCGGAGACATATCGTACATTGTCCAGGAGAAGGATTTCTCCGTCCTTCAGGTCCCAGATGGCTTCCCGGGCCGCCGGTCCGCATACATCATCGATAAACTTCACCGGTCTTCCCAGAAGCTCCTCCAACACTCTTCCATGAGGTCTGGTAGTATAGAAATTCTTATATTCGATATCGCTGCCCTGATGAGCCATCACTACCACCTTGGCTCCCTTCTCAGACAGCTCACGGATCGTGGGGACACACCCTCTGATCCGGTTGATACTCTTGAGGGTATCGGTAGCCTTATCCACCGGCTGGTTCATGTCCACCCGACACAGGACCGTCTTCCCCTTTACATCAAATTCATCCAGTGTTTTTATTCCAAAGCGCATGTCCCTTTATCCTCCGCATTTGCTGCTTGTCCAAAGACTCAATGATACCGGTCTGGATGCTCAAGCACCCAGACCCGGTTACACGAATGATCTGAGCATTATTTCTTGAACTTGCCGATACCCAGATACTTATTGGTCATAGCAGTACCCTCTTCCCGGGTCAGCTGCATCTTCATGGAAGCACGGATGGCATCCATGGTCTCAGGAATGGTTACAGACTCCTGAGGGATGTTGATGGCATACATAATGTCATTGCCGGACTCTACGATAGAATCTGCCCACAGGCCGATCTCATACATATCACCACGACGGTTGCCCAGATCACGAGCATACTTGAAGAAGGAGGCATTGCCCTTGAAGCCCTCATCCATGGTGACTACACGGATTCTGGGATGCTTCTGGAAGGCTTCCAAAGCCATCTCCTTGGTGATCTTCTTGCCGTCCTTCGCAGTTGCCAGCACGGTGATGATATGGCCATGGGTAACCGGTGTATGAACCAGGATACCGGTAGCATTCACATGGGGCATAATGGTCATAAGGTCAACGGCCTGATGGGTAGGAGCCTTCTCCATCTGCAGGGCATTGGTCAATCCTCTGTGATAATCACCGGGGTCAGCCACACGACGGATGATGGTAATGGCTACCTTCTCAATGCCGATCTCACGATCCAGGCAATCCACGGTACGGATCAGACCGGTGGTATTGCAGGAGGTCAGCTTCAGATAATCAACTCCCAGGCCCTTCTCATAGTTGGCATAGCCGTGGAAGAATACATCAGCTACGGAATTCTTCTCACCACCCTGGAAGATGGCCTTCACGCCATATTTGTCATAGTAGTTCTCTTTATTCTTAGCTCCAACGCCGCCGGGAGCGGAATCCAGCATGATATCTACATTCTTGCACAGCTCCTCGAAGCTTCCTGCCACCGGGATATCAGCCGCCTTGAAGGCCTCCTCGTCAGCGCCGTCTACCAGATAGAGATTGTACTTCACACCGTTCATTCCGATCATGTCGCGCTCTCTTAAAGCATGAAGGGAAAGGGTGGGAGCCAGGTCAGCGATACCAACCAGTTCCATATCCTCCTGCTGTGCCACACCGTCTGCCAGACGTTGTCCGATGGTTCCGTAACCTGCAACACCTACTCTGATTTTGCTCATAATTCTTTCCTCCACTTATTATATATTAAAATGTGACAAAGTAAACCTTTTTTTGAAATTGCCAATTCCCGCCTTATCGCTTCCCCTTAAAATTCCGCATTATGCAGCCAGGTATACCTTTCATCTTCACAGCGATCTGTCTGCAGCCAGGGATTGCCTTCCAGGTGGCGAATCATCCAGCAGGTATACATCTGATAGCCGGGAGCTACTGCCTGGGGATGCAGGGCACCTCCGGGAATAGCGGAAAAGCTGCCATCCACGCTCTTGAAGACCTGGTCACCTACAAAGCTGGCTCCAAAGCCCTCCGGATGGTCAAACATGAAATAATAGCACTCCGGCTGGGGATGACGGTGGGGCAGATAGCCGGACCAATTGCCTCTGTCATTGAGCACCTCTCCCAGAACCATGTTGGAATAGGGGGCGATATCATGATCAAAAATGGTATTGACCCGACGTTTTGCTACATTGCCAAACTTACCGACACTGGAATAATTCCAGGGGGCATCCTCCGGCCGATAGAAGCGAGCCGGAAACTCCTTCTCATTCTTGGTGCACTGTACCAGGATCTCTGCTGCTGTCTCTGCCGTGACGGTAACCTTGCTTCCGCCGCATACATGCAGGCAATAGGGGCCCTCCGTAAATACACCGGCACGGGAGACCTCCTCGGATCCGCCCTCCCAGTCATAGGTTACGGTTCCGGACAAAAGCAGGACTGCTACTTCCTCGCCTTCCCTTTGAAAGCTGCGAGCTGTACCAGGTTTCATGCGATAGACCCGCACATCCATCAGCATGTCACTGTATTCATTGTCATAAGTGCACAGAATCCGCTCACCTTCCGCATCGAATTCCGGATAGCCAAATACTTTCTTCATCGATTGCTGCTCCTTTCTCTTTATTATAGGTTTGGATTCAAACAAATTCTTCTATCTTCTTGCTTTTTAATACTTTCTTGCCGAAGCCCGGCCTTCCATTACCTCCTGGCAGGACTTTCTGACGGATTCCTGCACCGAGGTAGTGGCAATACCTACATCCCACCAGGAACCATAGCCGTCTGTCATGGTCTTGGGCAGTACCTTCAAGTCAAAGAGACAGGTTACAGTCTGCTTCTTGGCATCCTCCAGGGCAGCCTCCAATTCTGCAATGGTCTTGCAGGTATAAGTCTTCAGCCCATATCCTTCCCCAATCTTGGCATAATCTACAGGAATCAGGTCTCCGGTGGGCTTCTGACCATCCGTATAACGGAATTCCGTGGCAATACTGCCGATTCCGTGGGTCATCTCCAGGTTATTGATACAGCCAAAGCCGCAATTGTCGAAGATCAGGATATTGACCTTCTTCTTCTCCTGCTGAATGGTCATAATCTCACTGTGGAGCATCTGGAAGCTGGAATCCCCCACCAGGGCATACACCTCTGCTTCCGGTTCTGCAAACTTCACCCCCAGGGTTGCTGCCACCTCGTATCCCATGCAGGAATAACCATATTCCGCATGGTAACCGCCCCTGCGATCCGTCGTCCACATACGCTGCAGACAGCTGGGCAGGGAACCGCCGGCCGTAATGAGGATGGCATCCTTGTCAATAACCCTGCGAATGGCTGCAATAGCTCCCGTCTGGGTCAGCTGTCCTCCGGTCATCTTCACGAATTCCGGAATCGTTCTGGGATCCCTGGCCTTAATCATAGGCTCAAAATCATCCCCGGTGTAGGTAATGCCCGCCAAATGTGCCATTTCCTGATCCCAGGCAGCCTTGGCCTTCTGGATCTCATCCGTGTATGCGGAATGATACTTCTTCTGGCGAAGCTTCTCAGCCAGAGCCTTCACAGTAACCTTGGCATCTCCCACAGCCTTCACGGCATCCATCTTGTAAGCATGGAAGCGGCTGACATTGATCGCAGCGAATCGAACTTCCGGATTCTGATACAGCCATTTGGAGCTGGTAGTAAAATCAGACATCCTGGATCCAATGGCCAATACCACATCTGCTTCCTTGGCAATCTCATTGGAAGCTGAGGTACCGGTTACGCCGATGCCTCCCAGGCAATAGGGATGGCTGGACTTGCAGGCGCTCTTACCCGCCTGGCTCTCGCCAAAGGGAATGCCAAACTCCTGGCAGAAGTCTTCCACCTCAGCCCCGGCATCGGAATAACGAACGCCGCCGCCTACGATAACCAGAGGCTTCTTAGCCTGGGACAGCAATTCCGCCACATCCTCCAGCTCTTCCTCTACTGCCACCGGACGGGTGATGCGATGTACCCGCTTCTTGAAGAAATATTCCGGATAATCGAAGGATTCTCCCTCTACATCCTGGCAAAGAGCGATGCAGCAGGCGCCGGTCTCTGCCGGATCTGTCAAAACTCGCATGGCATTGATCAAGGCGGTCATAACCATCTCCGGGCGAACAATCCGATCCCAATATTTACATACCGGCCGAAAGGCATCATTGGTGGTCAAAGACAGGCTGCTGCTCTGCTCCAGCTGCTGCAATACCGGATCCGGCTGCCGGGATGCGAAGGTGTCCGAAGGAAATACCAGCAGGGGCAGGTTATTGACCGTAGCTGTAGCACAAGCTGTCACCATATTGGCAGCCCCAGGACCGATGGAAGAAGCGCAGGCTATAATCTTCCTCCTCTGGTTCTGTTTTGCAAAGGCTGTCGCTACATGGCACATGCCCTGCTCATTTCTTCCCTGCATTACACGCAAATTGCCCGCATTGCTATCCAGAGCTTCCCCCAGACCTACCGCAATTCCGTGTCCGAAAATTGTAAAAAATCCCTCCACAAACTTTGACTCTTTGCCATCCACAGACACGTATTGATTGTCCAAAAATCGGACAATTGCCTGTGCTGTGGTCAAACGTACTGTCTGCTCCATAAGCTACCTCCATGTGCGTTTCTCTGCGTGCGTGCAGTGTGCTTTTTCCTGTGCTGTTTGTGTGCTTTTGTTTGTTCTTATTCTGGATTATAGCACGCATGCCCGGGTTTTTCAAGGGGGTAATTTCCCTTTTTCTCGTAAAAAATGCGTGCTTTTCAGCACGCATTTCCTTGAAAAATTGCACATTTTTTTATTCGTTATACAGCCTCACATCGTCGCAAATCCCCTACCTATCCCCTTTTCCCCTGTCAAAAGCAAAGGGTCGGATCAAAAGCTCATAATCGCCTTTACGGCCTTTGCAGTAGAGCTTTGAGGGATGAGCTCATAGCCAATCAAACCCTTGTAGCCGCTTTCCTCTAAGCATTGAAAGACCTTGCTATAATTGATCTCCCCGGTGCCGGGCTCATGCCTTCCCGGGGCATCCGCCACATGGATGTGCCCCAGCTGATCCACATATTTCCGGATGGTATCACAGATAGAGCCCTCGTTCAGCTGCATATGATATACATCATAGAGAACCTTAAGCTTGGGCGACCCGATCAATCCGGTCATCTCAGCAGCATCCCTGGTATATTTCAGATAATTACCCACATGATCCGTGGTGACATTCAGAGCCTCCAGGTTCATCTGTATCCCGCTTTCCTCTCCCAGCTTGGCACATTCCTCCAGAAGCTGAAACATGGTACAGGTCTTGACCGTGTCCGAAAGCTCCGGATAAGAATGGATCACATATCCATGCTCCCCCAATCCATTGGAATGTATGGTCACACTCTTCGATCCAACCTGAAGGGCAAAATCCACAGACCGCTTCAGATAATCCAGGTATTGGGTCTGGGTAGCCGGATCAATCAAAGATAGGTCGGCATCTCCATTAAAACCGGCGATTCCGATTCCGGCATCCTCCGCCGCCTTCCTGATGTCCTCCGCATTCTTGTCGGTCCAGTTCCAGAACTCTACATAGGCGAAGCCATCCTTCGCCGCCGCCTGAAAACGGTCTATAAAGGGAAGTTCATAATACATAGGTTCGATACATGCTGATTTTTGAAATTTCATCGCCGACGACCTCCTCTTCTTCGTTAGATCCCTGTTTTTTAGAATTCTTCTACCTTTCGAATTCCTCTGCTCCTGTTTTCATTGTATCCTATTCCAATCAAAAGGAGTTAGAAAAATCCTGCCGTTTTAGGGGCAGGATTTTCAGCAATCATCGATATTTTCAGGGCTGTATTTGGGAAATACAGCTGTCTTTCCCACCTACTCACGGTAACACGGGCACCCGGGGAAGCACCCTAGAGCAGAGCAATCGACTTTCCCTTGTGGCGGTGGGGAATGACATACAGCATAAGAGTTACCTTCTAAGGCTGGGAACCTGGTCGTGAAAGAATTGCCTGTAGGCAGAGGGCGTCATTCCCGTATATTTCTTGAACATAAGATTAAAGTGACTCGTTTCGTAGAAGCCAAGCTCTTCCCCAATCTCTCCCACCGGTCGGCTTGTATTCATCAACAAATGCTGAGCTTCTCCCAGCTTCAGCTGAAGAACATAGTTTAAAACGGACATGCCTGTCTCTTCCTTGAAGACATGGGACAGGCGGGATTGGCTGATATGGAACCGCTTTCCCAGCTCATGCAGGGATATATTCTCCCGGAAATGTTCCTCCAGATACCTGACAACCTCATAGACCAGACAATCTTCTCTTCCATCCCTTTCCTTATCCTTGTGGTACCTGTCCAAAAGTTTCTCTAGGACATAGGCCAAAAGAGCTCTCGTCAGAAGATTCTCTGCAGCTGTGATCTCTGCGGAAGCGCGAAACATTTCCGTCAATGCATCCAGCATTCCTGTGTAAATTCTCCGACCTTCCCCTGTCAGATTCAGCACGGGATTATGGGTAAGCTCTCCCAAAAGGGAGGAGACATCCTCCCCCGACTCCAAGGAGACACCTTTCACTGCCACACAGCAGGATTCCATAACATTGCGAAACTCCGGCATCTCTCCATGGAGAATCCCCGGCCGACAGACCACAAGATTCCCCTCCCGAAGGATCAATCGCCGACCATCAACCATATACTGGCCTGCACCCCTGACGATATAAAAAAGTTCCAGCTCCCCCTCATGCTTGTGGAGCATCTGTGCATGGTTCTGGTGAAAAGTGCGTGTGATGCAATGGATATTGACCAGGCGGCAATGAATATTATACTTCTCCATCTTTCTCGGGTTCTCCTTCCCCTCGTGGATAAAAACTATAATATTATTGTATGCTATAAGTTCAAACCTGTCCATGCATTTCTTCGACGGGTCTCCATGGGATTTTCCACCGATCATTTGTCCCAAGACCTGAAGGTGGTTACTGACTGATAGTCTGCTGCAGCGCCTTAATGGAGGTATCCAGGCCAGCCTCTACGCTCATGGTCAGGTCTTCCATCTCCAAGGAAACATAGCCATTGTATCCCATCATGCGGGCTACCGAGAAGAATTCCTTCCACCACTGCAGATCCTTGCCGCAGCCTACCGCCACATAGTTCCAGGTACGGTTCTTAGAGTCTGTCACCGGCTTGGTCTCTGGCAGGCCATTGACCTCGCACAGACCGCGTTCAATCCTGGCATCCTTGCCATGGATATGGTAGATGGCTCCCTCCAGGGCTCTCAGACCGGAGATGGGATCTGCTCCCAGGACCATCAGATGGGAGGGATCCATGTTGATGCCGATGATAGGATCCACAGCCTCTCTCAGTTTCAGCAGAGTTTCCGGATTATAGACCAGCTGGCAGGGGAATTCTTCAATGGCAATCTGCCGGATGCCCTGATTCTTGCAATGGTCTGCGAACTTTTTCCACCAAGGGATGGCCACATCCTCCCACTGATAGCGAAGACTCTCCACCATATAGTCCGGCCAAGATACCGTAGAGGTCAGCCAATTGGGGGTCTGGTCTCCCGGGGCTCCTGCCGGAAGTCCGGACATCATAACCAATTTCTTCACCCCCAGCTGACCTGCCAGGGTTGCTGTATCATAGATGGTTCTCGTATGGTCTTCCCCCATCTGTCCCGGGCAGAGCTGATTGCCGGAGCAATTCAAGGCAGCAATCTCCATCCCTCTTTTCTCCAGCTCCTCCAGATAAGCTTTTCTCTTGTCTACATCCCGGATCAACTCCTGGGTAGGCACATGTTTGCAGCCGCCCCAGCCTCCGGCTGTCATCTCTACTGCATCAATTCCCAGAGATTTTACCTTATCCAACATCTGGGGGAAGGGAAGATCTCCCAATACATCTGTACAAAGTGCTAACTTCATCTTTTCACCCTCTTCTCTTCTTCTCAACTTATCATTCCCGGTTTGGCTGCCAAAGTACCCAAACCTACGGTTGCACGGATTGTTCCGTGCTGTGAGCTCTCACAATCTCCCTCTTTGTCAGCCCAGAAGTTCCTTCTCGATCCGTTCTCTGGCTTCCGGTGCCTGGCGGTCCATCTTCTCCGGAAAGCCGAACATGGATACGCAGGCGATGTTGTCTCCCCCGACCTTGGGGGCATCTGCCTTCAGCTGTTTGTGGGCAAAATCCATCTCCCGCAGGGTTTCGAAGATTCCCTCGAAGTCCACATCTCCTTCTCCCTTTTCATCCAATTACCTCCTCCACCAGCTGATCTACATTCGAATTATCCATGCCATACAGCTCGATGTTAGAACGTTCCGGAACCGTTACCCCCTGATACATATCTTTCACGATCTCCCCACAGAGGGTGCCGATGGAAGGCCAATAGCAGAAAACGGCCGCATCAATACTTCCGTCCTTGATGGTCTGCGCATCCTCTGCACTTCCTACATAGCCAACCACAGCAACCTTGTCACTAAGTCCGTTCTGGGCCAGAGCCTCCACGACACCCTGAGCCATAATATTGTCCATAGCTACAATACAGTCGATCGCATCTCCCATAGATGTGATCCAGTCCTCGGTCACCTGCATGGCTGTTTCCGTACTGGAATCTCCACTTTGGACGGACACCATCTCCAGGTCATCTCTGGAGGCAATTCCTTCTTCAAAGCCCTCCTGGCGTTTTACCGTAACCTCCCGTCCGGGCATGCAGGTCAGCAGACAGATTTTTGCGTCCTTGTCCAGCATCCGTCGATTCCTCCACAAGACTGCTGTCGGCTCCCTCATTTCCAGTCTTTTCTCCTCCACAACCTGCCAAAACCAGAGAACTTGTCAATACAGCTGCCGTTAGCAGCGCTATTCTTTTTCTATTCTTCATTCTATCTCTTCTCCCTTATATCATCCCTTACATTATCCTATGCATCATCGGTACAATTCCGGCATTTCCTCGTAGATGACCGGTTCAATGGTCTGCTTATCCCGTGCCAGGGAGGCGGCAGCAGCAGCAACCTGACAGCAATAACCGTCCCAGGCGTTAGGACCGTCCACTCTGCCTTCCAAACTTGCATGAATCCAGGATTGAATCTCTTCATTATAAGCATCAGCAAAGCGCTGGAAGCAGTCCGTATACATGGCCCTTCCTGTCTCCGCCTGGGTATTCACAGAAATATAATTAGGCTCCGGCATATTCAATACTGCCTTGTCGCATACAATCTCACACTTTATATGGTAGTCGTTGTGGTTGTTGACAAAGGACTCCACATCGATCCTGACACCGGATTTGGTGGTCAGAATCAGGATCTGAGGATCATGAAGATCCTTGGGACCATTATTGGTGCTCTTGCCATAACGCACCTCAGCGGTGGCATAATCTTCTCCCAGCAGCCAGCGCAAAACATCGATTTCGTGAACCAGGGAATTCTCTACAGCCATGGAATTGTCCCAATCCGCCGGAACAGAGGGATTTCTGTGGGTGCAATGCAGGAGAAGGGCCTCACCGTATTTTCCACTTTGCACTGCCTCCTTCAATTGACGATAGCCGCTGTCATACCGCCGCATGAAACCTACCTGAACATACTTTTTCCCCGCCTTTCGCTCTGCCTCTACAATTCTCTTGCAGGCATCTGCCTTGGGAGCCAGGGGTTTTTCACAAAAAATAAACTTTCCCGCCTCTATGGCAGCTAGGACACAGGACTCATGATAGGGATCTGCTGTCGTGCAGATGACAGCATCTATCTGCGGATCCCCAATCAGATCCAGATAATTCTCATAACCCTTCAAGCCATACTCTTCCGCCACCTTCAGACCAAAGGCGCCCGCCGGATCTGCGACAGCCACAACACGTCCCCCCTGCAGTCTCTGGTTAATTCTCTCAATATGACTTCTTCCGATTCCCCCGGTTCCCACTAAACCGATTCTCAATTCCTTCCCTTCCATCCTTATTCCTCCTGATATAGTTTTTTAGCTCACGCTATAGTTCTTATGGCTCTTGCTGCTCTTTTTTTGCGCTTTTTTTGTTCTTGCTGTTTTAATCCTCTACATGAATAGGGTAATTGCAATATTTCTTGTAGGTATCAAAGATTGCTACGATGTTCTGGGGCGGACAATCGGACTGGATATTATGTCCGCAGGCGAAGAGATAACCGCCGCCGGGGGCAAAGTCTCTGATTTTCTGCTTGACATCAGCAATGACTGCATCGGTAGGCCCAGCGAATTTTCCCTGATTGTCCAAGCCGCCATGCAATACCAGCTTCCCATAGGATAATTCCTTGATCTTCTTGCTGTCCTGCATAGCATAGGCGTTGGCCTGCACAGGCTGGATGATATCCACCCCTGCATCATGGAGAGAATCAAAGGCCCAGGATACGGAACCGCAGCTGTGATAAGCTACCTTGCCGTCACAATACTTATGCATGGAATCAATCACGCGCTTGATTCTGGGCTGTACCCGCTCCACAAACTGGGCGGGATGAATCAAGGGGCCATTCTGGGTGCCCCAGTCATCTCCCAGCCACATGATATCCACATACTCTCCCACTTCCTTCAGCATGGTCTCATACCAGGCGCACCACCAGTCGGCAGCCATGTCCAGGAGATAATCAGCGAATTCCTCATCGGCAGCAAAGTCCGCCATGAAGTTCTGCATTCCTCTCCACTCCCAGGCCTGATAGAAGACAGAACCGTGCTCCCCGATTACAATGGCCTTATCCGTATTCTCGTGAAGCCATTTTGCTCTTTCCTTCATGCCCTTAAACCTGGAAGGATCCGTGGGATCCGAGGGCTTAAAAGCCTTCAAATCATCGATGGTATCTGCATCCTCCAAGGGATTCTTGACAAAATCAAAATACTCTCCCATCTGCTTGAAATAGACACCGTTGGGATCGTAGAAGCCTCCCTCGTCATCTATCTTCCATTCCCAATTAGAGGGAGGATTGGACAAAAGGCAGCGGGTATCTACCCCGAAATAATCCAGGACATAATCGCTGACCAGGGCCAGTCCCTGCTTGATGTCCCGGATAATAATCTTCTCCTCCGGTGCTCCGATATACTTCAGCAGATTCCGGTAGGCATCTGCCTGAATTCCGGTTACAGCATTATTCCCCCAATCTACCGGAATTCTGTCTGCTTCTTCAAAATTCAGTGCTTTCAATACTCTTTCTCTCGAAGTCATACTTTTTTCTCCTTATACCTATCATTTAGTGATATTCGTTATGCGGTTTTCTTATTTTCATATGTATTGTAACATGGAACTCGTAAATTCTTGCATAACATTCCTATAAAAAAATAGCACAATCCTATAATCTATTGTAAAATATGACTAGAAAGAAGGGGAGGTGCCAGTCTATGATTCCATATATTACTTTTCCTGATCCGTCCACCCATATTTTTTCTGAATCTGCCCGGTATAAGAAAAGTATTTTGATTGAACCCCATGCCCATACCTTCCTGGAGCTGGTCCTGATTACAGGAGGGGCCTGCAGCCATCAATTTCGGCAGGTGGAGATGCCTCTCTTCTCCGGAGACATTTTCCTCATTCCGGCTCACCAGCCTCACAGCTACCGAATGCATGCGGAAACCGGCTTTATCAATTGCTATTTCTACCCGGAGGCCTCCCCCACCCAGGGAACCCTAATCCGGGATCTTCTTCGGGACTGGAGCTTTTTCTCTCAAAATTCCTCCGCAAGGGTGGACCAGCTGGAACTTCTGTCCAACCTGTCTGAGGGGGATACGGTGGCCGACACCTCTCTTTCCTCCGACAGCAAGGCACAGATTCAGGGAATCACGCACCTGAACGCGACGGAAAGCCACTATATTGAGT
>CAVJHW010000009.1:0-33285 GCA_963649395.1 Coriobacteriaceae bacterium
CTTATTTTTCAGAATAATGAAAATTGTTGCCATTTCGTTGCCACGAAAGGCCTTATAGGTCGAAAAAGCACGTATTTATCAGCTTTTTCGAGACCTCGAAATCACTCAAACTCAATGGTTCCCGGCGGCTTGCTGGTGAGGTCGTAGAATACGCGGTTGACTCCCTTCACCTCATTGATGATCCGGCTCATGACGGTTTGGAGGGTTTCGAAGGGGATCTGGGCGGATTCAGCGGTCATGAAATCCACGGTACGAACAGCCCGCAGGGCTATCGCATGATCGTAGGTTCTCTCATCTCCCATAACGCCCACCGACCGCATGTTAGTCAGGGCCGCGAAATACTGGTTGGGCATCCAGGGCGCTTGGGCTCCTGTCTCTTCCTTATATTTCCTGGCCGCCTGATCTACCTCCTGCCGGTAGATAAAATCTGCATCCTGGACGATTCGTACCTTCTCGGCAGTGATATCGCCGATAATGCGAATGCCCAGTCCGGGACCGGGGAAGGGCTGGCGGAAGACCAGATATTCAGGAACTCCCAGCTCCAAACCGGCCTGGCGCACCTCATCCTTGAAGAGATTGCGCAAGGGCTCGATGATTTCCTTGAAGTCGACATTCTTTGGAAGGCCGCCTACATTGTGGTGGGATTTGATGACGGCAGACTCACCCCCCAGACCGGATTCTACCACATCGGGGTAGATCGTTCCCTGGGCCAGGAAGTCCACGGCCCCGATCTTCTTGGCTTCTTCCTCAAAGACACGGATGAATTCTTCCCCGATGATCTTCCTCTTCTTCTCCGGCTCTGTCACTCCTGCCAGCTTCTGATAATAGCGTTCCTGGGCATTGACCCGGATAAAATTCAGGTCGAAGGAACCCTTGGGACCGAAGACTGCCTCCACCTCGTCTCCCTCGTCCTTGCGCAGAAGGCCGTGATCCACGAAGACGCAGGTCAGCTGCTTGCCGATGGCTCTGGACAAAAGGGCTGCGGCAACGGAGGAATCTACCCCTCCGGAGAGTGCCAAAAGCACCTTGCCATTCCCTACCTTTTCCCTGATTTCCTTGACAGAATGCTCTACGAAGGCATCCATTTTCCAATCTCCGGCGCATTGACATACCCGATATACGAAATTGGAGAGGATTTCCTTGCCCCGTACTGTATGCAGAACCTCCGGATGAAATTGGATGGCATAGAGCCCTTTTTCCTGATTCTGGCAGGCAGCCACCGGACAATCCCCGGTGGTGGCACAGATCTCAAATCCCGGCGCCGGTTGGGAAATATAATCAAAATGACTCATCCAGCAGATGGTATCTTCCTCAATTCCCTGAAAGAGGGGAGAATGGACATCCACCCTTACCTGGGTCTTGCCATATTCCCGCACGGGGGCTTTCTCCACCTTGCCTCCCAGAACATGCTGCATCAGCTGAGCACCGTAACAGAGGCCCAGCACCGGAATCCCCAGCGCAAAGAGTTCCCTGGAATAAGTGGGGGCTCCCTCCTCGTAGCAGCTATTAGGCCCTCCGGTCAGAATAATACCCTTGGGCTCCATCGCCTTGATCTTCTCCAGATCCGTCCGGTAAGAATAGATCTCACAGTAGACATTACATTCACGGACCCGGCGGGCTACCAGCTGGTTATATTGCCCGCCGAAATCCAGAACTATCATCAGCTCTTTCTTCACAGTCGTTCCTCCTAGACATTCGCACTGATACATCCCTTCCCAGATAAGAGTGCCCAAAGCCCGAATCAGCAAGCATTCTGATTCCTTCGAAAAAGGATTCCCCGGCCAGCGAAACCCTCGCCTCTCTCCAAAAAGGATTTGCAAGCCAGCGAAGACCTCGCTTCTCTCAAAAAAGATGCACCGGTTCCATTATAGAGGAAAGCGCAGAAAATAACAAGACGGATACGGAGGGATTTCCCGGCCTTCCCAGGGCTGGCTTGGCTAAGGCCCGATCTTGTGATAGAGCGATTCACAGATCTGCTGCCTGGCTAAGGCCTCGGTTTAGGGATGAGCGATGACGTCGCTCATATCGTAGAGGCCTGCTCCCTTACCGGCCAGGAATTTGGCTGCCTCCAGGGCCCCTTTTCCAAAAACGGCCTTAGAATAGGCGGTATGCTTGAATTCTATCACCTCATCTGTCCCGGCGAAGAGGATATCATGCTGGCCTACGATGTTGCCTCCCCGAAGGGCCGAGATGCCAATTTCCTTAGGATCTCTTTGCTGATGCCGCTGGCTACGGTCATAGGTATAGTGATATTCCCCGCCCAAAGCCTCATTGAGGCTGTCGGCCAAAGCCAGGGCCGTACCGCTGGGGGCGTCACATTTCAAGCGATGATGCCTTTCTTCGATCTCCATGTCAAAGCCTGCCGGAGCCAGAATCGAAGCTGCCTCCTTGAGGAGCTTGAGGAGCAGGTTGATTCCCAGGGACATATTGGCAGACCGAAGGATGGCTGTCTCCTTACTGGCCTCCTGCACGCGGGCCAGCTGATCCGGAGTCAAACCTGTGGTACACAGAACCAGGGGAAGCTTTTTCTCCTGACAATAGGCCACCACCTGATCCGTGGCCCGAAAGGAGGAGAAATCAATCATAACGTCTGCCGGGGTCTGGCAATCCGCCAGGGAGGGGAAGACGGGATATCCATTCTCTCGATGGTCTGCCACATCAACCCCTGCCACGATCTCCAGGCTAGGGTCCTCCTTCGCCAAAGCGGTAATTACCTGTCCCATATGGCCATTGCAGCCATGCATAAGAATACGTGTCACCTGACTCATTTTTCACTTCCTCCCGGGCAGGCAATGCCCATAGCCAACATTTCCTTTCTGAGGCGGTCCTCATGATCCGGTTCCATCTCACACAGGGGAGCCCGCAGGGGACCTACCTCCAATCCCATCAGGTTCATAGCGGTCTTCACCGGAATGGGGTTCACCTCACAGAAGAGGGCGTCAATCAGGGGCAGGGCCTCCAGCTGCATGGCACAGCTGCCCTTCACATCTCCCTCCAGATACTTGGCAACCATATCATGGGTATATTGGGGAGCCACGTTGGACAGAACAGAAATCACCCCTTGTCCTCCCAGAGACATAATGGGAACTACCTGGTCGTCATTGCCGGAATAGAGCTCGATCTTGTCTCCCACCAGCTGCATCAGCTTGGCAATCTGGGAGATATTGCCGCAGGCCTCCTTGACCCCTACGATATTGTCCACATTTTCCACCAGCCAGGCGATGGTCTCCGGCAGGATATTGCAGCCGGTGCGGCTGGGCACATTGTAGAGAATGACAGGGATCTTCACAGAATCAGCCACTGCCTTGAAATGTTTGATCAGGCCCTTCTGGGTCGCCTTGTTGTAGTAAGGGGACACCTGCAGCAGGGCATCTGCCCCATATTTCTCTGCCCCTTGTGACAGGTAGATGGCAGTTTCCGTACAGTTGGAACCGGTTCCGGCAATGACCGGCACCCGCTTGGCTACCTTCTCCACACAATAGCGGATCACCTCCAGGTGCTCCTCATGGCTTAGGGTAGAGGCCTCTCCCGTAGTTCCGCAGATGACGATGGCGTCGGTATGCGCCTGAATCTGCATCTCAATGATCTCTGCTAACTTCTCATAATTCACTTCTTCGTTGGCCTTCATAGGGGTTACAATCGCAACCGCAGCTCCCGTAAATACTGACATTTTAACTCCTCCTTGCACATGAAACAGGGTCATGCTCCAACAAAAAAGAGGCGTCCCGCAGATGGCGCCTCTCAATCCTATACCCAAATCCTATATACAGCTCTCATACCTTCCTGTCCTATCCTATATAAGGAAGTCTGCATAAGTCTGTATAATTCTTCAGATAGCGCTCCATCTTGCGATGACAGTCATGGACTTCTTCAATCCATGCCCAGGAATCAGGCATCAGGTTCCGGATTCCTTCGGCGCGCTCCCCTTTCTCCAGCCTTCCTCTGTGCCTGACACATCCGGCTGTCTACTCATGAAACACGCAACCTCTATCTACAGTTGTCTTGCTTAAAGAGAATATAGCATTCTTCCGGGAGCTTGTCAAGCCCCGGCGAGCTCCCTTTGTTTGTCAGCCCCGGCGAGCTCCCTTTGTTTGTCAAGCTCCGGCGAGCTCCCTTTGTTTGTCCCACAACTGCCTCACCACTTCCTCCGTCATTTCCATGGGGGAATTAGCCAGGCTTCCCTTCTGAAGCATGCTCTGTCTGGTATATTTTTCCACTTCCTCCTCGGTAAGGGGGGGATATTCTACCAATATTTGCTCCCATTTCCTGAGAAATGCCTCCACATCGGGAAAGCCCATCTCTGCCATGGCGCGGTTGATTTTGTCTGCTGCAGATGAACCCGGGGAGGCGTTCCGATGAAGATATTCTCGGAACAGGAGGCCATTGGCCATTCCATGGGGGATTCCCTTGAAGTAGGTATAGCAATATCCCATTCCATGGGGGGATGTCACACCGGCCTGGGCTATGACCATACCCCCCAGAAGGGACAAAAGGCTCATATTTTCCCTTCCTGCCTCTGTGATTTCACCGGTCACTAAATCCCGGATGCAGTCACCAAACAGGCGAATCCCCAGCAAGGCCAGGGCATCCGACAGGGCTGTGCTTCGTTTGGCCAGATAGCCCTCGAAGACATGGGTAAAGGCATCTATGCAGGTGGAACGCGTCGTTGCAAGGCTTAGATCCATGGTATACTTATAGTCTGTCATGGCATAATCCGGATAGGTCAGGTCGTTGCCGAAGCTGACCTTGGTCTCCAGATCCCTGCGCAGCAGCACGCTGTAGCAGGTCGCCTCACTGCCGGTTCCGGAGGTGGTAGGAATCGCAATCAGGGGCAATTTGCGGGTAAATTGATTGCCAAAAAGCTCCAAGGGATCCATCTGGGGATTGGCAGTCAGGATGGACACTGCCTTGCTGGCATCCAGGGGAGAACCTCCCCCTATCCCAATGACCATCTCTGCCCCGAATTCCCTGGCTTTTCCGGCGATCTCCACTACTGTTTCCAGGGAGGGATTATTCTCTACCTGGTTGCAGACCTCATAGGGGATTCCCTGGCTTCTCAGCACTTCCGTCACATCCTCCAGGGCGCCGCAGGCCTGGGCGGAATGTCTGCCCGTAACCAGTATCGCCTTCTTGCCCAGGGAGGCGAAGACCTCGCCATGTTTTGCCACACAATCCTTTTCGAAGAAAATATGGGGGGGAAGATAAAATTTCATATTCATGGGTTTTCTCCTGTCTAATGGGTTCCGAACATTCTCTCCCCGGCATCTCCCACACCCGGCACCAGGAAGCCACGCTCATTGACCTCGTCGTCCAAGGCGGCACAATAGATATTTACCGTAGGATGGTCTCGCAAGATCCGCTCTACCGCATCCCGATGCGCCACCAGGCAGAGGAGCTTGATGTCCTGGCAGCGATAATTTTCTATGATCTGTGCCGCGTAAGAGCTGGTTTCTCCCGTTGCTAGCATGGGTTCCAGCAGAAGCACCTGGCGGGATGCGATATCTGTCGGCATTTTGCAATAATATTCTACCGGCTTCTTGGTCGTCTCATCCCTATATATCCCGATATGCCCTATCTTGGCCGTAGGCACCAGGGTCATCACTCCGTCTACCATTCCAAGACCGGATCGAAGAATCGCCACGGCTGCCAGAGTCTTTCCCTCGATTTCATGGCAGCTGGCCCTTCCCAGAGGCGTTGTCACCTCTTTTTCCCGCAGGGGAATATCTCTCGTTGCCTCATAGCACAGCAGGGTAGTCATCTCCGATACCAGAAAACGAAATTCCTTGGTTCCTGTATTCTGATCCCGGAGCTGACAGAGCTTATGCTCCAACAAAGGATGATCGATTAAATGAAAGCGCTCCTTCATGCTTTTCCTCCCATTTCGTATTCGTTACACAGATCCATAACCACCTCATATAGAATCTGTATGCTGGTTCTGAGGTCCTTCTCCGTGACCATTTCCGCCTTATTGTGACTGATTCCTCCCACGCAGGGGACGAAAATCATAGCGGCAGGGGCCACCTTGGCTACATTCATGGCATCATGCCCGGCCCCGCTGGGCATCCACTTATATTTCAATCCCAGCTTCTTACAATTGTCTGCGATCACCTTTCCCAGCTCCCGGTTCATGGCCACCGGCTCCTCCTCTGACAGAAGGGTGGAGTGGATCTGCACTCCCCTCTCTTCCTCCAGCTTTCTCATTTTCCCCAGCAATTCCTGGTAGATCCTGGTCATACTGTCAAAATGGATTCCCCGAATGTCCACATATAGCTCGCATTCGCCGGGGACAACATTCAAGGCCTGATGAGGGACATGGACCTTGCCTACGGTAGCCACCGACTGGTTTGCCGCCTCTTCCCGGCCCAATCTCTCCACTTCCGCGATCAGCTGGGCTGCCGCTGCCAGAGCATCCTTACGCAATCCCATGGGACAGGCCCCGGAATGGGCGCTTTCTCCCTCCACCTTGATTCTTAAGCGGATGGGTGCGGCAATGGATTCTACGATGCCCACATCCAGCCCCTCGGCCTCCAATACAGGCCCCTGCTCTATATGCAGCTCTATGTAGCCGAAGATCTGCTTCATGTGCTCCTGGCGTTCCGTCAAGGACTCAGGAGAATAAGCCAGCCGGGAAAAATAATCCACCGGGGTTTTGTCCGCAGAATCCCTGTATTTCTTTAATTTTTCCAGGGAAATCTGTCCACAGAGGATCTTGCTGCCCACGGTGGAGAGGTTGAAACGACTGGATTCCTCGCAGCTAAAAGCCACAACCTCTATGGTCCTTTCGTGGTCAATCTTATTATCCACCAGATAACGCAGAACCTGAAAACCGGTCATAACTCCCAAAACCCCGTCATATTTACCGCCATTCGGAACCGTATCCAGGTGGGAGCCAATCACCAGGGGAGGCAGGGCCGGATTCGTGCCGGGTTTGCAAATCCACAGGTTCTCCGCCCCATCCAGATAGCATTGCAGCCGAAGGCCATAGGCCCGGTTCAGAAGCTCCGTCCTGGCGGCAAAATCATAATCCGTATATGCCAGCCTGTCCAGACCGCCCTCTTGGTTTAAACCCACCGAAGAAATCACACGGTAGTCCGCCATCCATTTGTCAAAATCATAATCCATTGCGCTTTCCATGCTGTCCCTCCTCGCCTTTCTTGGCTGTCCCTTCCCGTCTTTCCCTGACTGAGTCGGCTGCGCCAGCCGCCAGGGACCTTTCTTTTCTCACAGCAGACCTCTTTCCTGCATCAGGGCGCGAATTGCCTGGATACAGGCCTGGTTTGCCTCCTCATCCCCTACCGTGATTCGCGGGACTCCCAGATTGCCCCGGATTAAGATTCCCTTCTGCCGAAGCAAGTCTGCAACCGCATCGGAGTCCAGGCCTGTAATAGGGCAGGCCACAAAATTTGTCTGGCTGGGGTAGGGATCCAAGCCCATCTCCCGCAATTGCCCCAGCAAGTATTCCCTTCCTGCCCGATTTCTCTCTCTGGTCATCTGCCGGAAATCCTCATCCTCCAGAGCCGCAGAGGCTCCTGCCAGAGCCGCGGTACTGGCACAGAAGAAATTCACCAGGTTGTTGTAATAGAAAATCATCTCCGGACAGGCCACCGCATATCCGATTCTGGCTCCCGCAAGTCCGGCTATCTTGGAGAAGGTACGTAAAACCACCAGGTTCGGGATCTCATGGACCAGACGGATGGCAGACGGGTAATTCTCATCATCCACAAAATCAATATAAGCCTCATCCACCATCACAATGATATTCGAGGGCACCCTTCGGATAAAGCTTTGCAATTTTTCCGGGTCTGCCAATACACCCGTTGGATTATTAGGATTACAGATTGCAATAAGCCGTGTCTTTTCCGTAATTGCCTGGTACATGGCATCGAAATCCGGACACCTGTCTGCCCCCTCCGGCACCTTAACTGCCACCGCCTGCCGGGTATCCATCATCCGGCGCTGATAGCCGCTGTAGGTGGGCCAGGATTCGATCACCTCATCCCCCGGGTTGAGAACCATATCGGCCAACAAGGTGATGGCAACACTGGCCCCTTCCGTCAGGACAATATGATCTGCTTCCAATCCCTCCCCCAGATAAGCAGCCAGCTTCTTCCGGAGCTCCTTCCCCGTAGGATCCGGGTACAGATTCGTTCGATAGGCCGCCTCAGCCATGGCTTTGGAGGCCAGGGGGGATACTCCAAAGGGATTCTCATTGGAATTCATCTTATAGATTTTGGATAAGCCCAGGGACTGGGCTGCACTTTGCATGGTCTCTCCCAATTGGTAACTTCCCCTTAGGAGAGCGGCAGGATTCATGATTGCTTCCAGCATATTCTCTACCTCTTCCTTATATTTCTTACGAAAGCAGGTTTGGGGCCCAAGCACCCCATCCTACGGTTACACGGATTGTTCCATGCTATGCACTCCCAGAATCCTCTCAAGGATCCCCACTGCCTGGTCTATCTCTTGCCTTGTCACGATCAGGGGAGCAATGAAACGCACCACATTGTGGTCACTGCCGCAGGTCAGGAGGAGCAGATCCCTCTTCAAGGCCTCTTCCTTGATCTTGGCGGTGATCTCCTCATCCGGGCTTCCATCCGGGTGCTCCAGCTCCATGGCCACCATCAGGCCCAGACCTCTTACATCTCCGATAACCTGCGGATACTTGCTCTGCAATTCCTTCAATTTCCCTATAAAATAGCTTCCCATGTCCTTGCAATGGGTCAATAGATCCTCTTCTTCTATCACCTTCAGGGTTTCCAGGGCTGCCGCGCAGGCCAGGGGGTTGCCCCCAAAGGTACCCCCATGGGCTCCTGCCGGCCATTGCTCCATAATCTCTCTCTTCGCAATGACAGCTGACAGGGGAATTCCTCCCCCCAGGGCCTTTGCACTGGTGAAAATATCCGGACGAACCCCCAATCTCTGGCTGGCATATAAGGCTCCGGTCCGCCCCAGACCTGTCTGGACCTCGTCAAAGATCAGGAAAATGCCATGATCATCACAAATCTTGCGCAAGCCCTGCAGGAATTCTACCGGAGGCACCACATATCCCCCCTCTCCTTGCACGGGCTCTACAAAAATGGCCGCCACCATGGAGGGATCCACCTGTTTATGGAAGATCGTTTCGAATTGTTTCAGGCATTCCCTGTGGCATTTTCCCTTTTCCTGATAAAAGGGGCACCTGTGGCAATTGGCATAATCCGCCCAATAGACAGAGGGCAGCAGGGGCTCATAATTCTTGCGGTAGGCTGCGCTGGACCCCGTAAGAGATACCATGCCCAGGGTACGGCCGTGGAAGCTGTTGCGAAAGGAGATCACAGCGGGTCTGCGGGTGACATACTTGGCCAGCTTGATGGCACCTTCATTGGCCTCGGCCCCGGAATTGGAAAAATAGACCATGGTGTCCCCGCCTGTCAGCTCGACCAATTTTTCCGCCAACTCTACATAGCTCTCATTGTATACCACATTATGGCCTACATGAATCATGGCATCCAGCTGCCTTCGAATGGCCTCCACCACCCGGGGATGGCAATTTCCCAAATTGTTCACCGCAACCCCGCTGGCAAAATCCAATATTTTTCTATGATCCTCTGTATACAGATAGCAGCCCTCTGCCCTTACCACCCCCAGATTGGAGGCATGTCCGTTGGCAGGGGGTGTTACCCTTTTACAGCGCTCTTCCATCGTTCCCATCATTTCCATTCTTATTCTTCCTCCCTAGAGGCTTCCCTCTACGAAACCGGCAACACCGATTCTTATTCTTCCTCCCTAAGGGCTTCCCTCTACTCTGCCAGATTACGAACCGGCTTTCCTCTCAGCCAATCCTTGAATTGCTGTGCCTCCACATGCACGCCCCGCAGCCGGGAGTCTGCCGGTGCCCAGGCCACATGGGGCGTCACCTTCACATTGGGATATTTCATCAGGCTGCAAGGCTGGGCCAGGGGTTCCCCCGCCAGCACATCCAGACCGGCAGCATATACCTTGCCCCTTTGCAAGGCCTCTTCCAGAGCCTGCTCATCGATAATTTCTCCCCGAGCCGTATTGATCAGAATAATCCCATCCTTCATTTGCGCAAAGGCCTTTGCATCCAACATTCCCCTGGTCTCCTCCGTCAGGGGACAATGAATGGAGACCACATCACTTTGCCCCAACAGCTCCTCTAGGGAAACCTGAGCAATTCCTTCATATTCCTCTCCCACCTTCTTGCTGCGGGAATAAGCCAGCACCTCCATGCCGTAGCCCTTGGCAATCTGAGCAGCGCACAGGCCGATGTTGCCCAGGCCCAGGATGCCGATCTTTTTCTGATAAAGTTCCAGCTGGGGAGTCAAGATCCAGCTGGTCCGGGAAAGGTAATTCTCCGGTTTGAAATGATCCTTTTTATAAAAATTACTATGTAAGGTCACATCATGACAGATGTCGTTCAGCAGGGCAAAGGCAAATTCCGCAATGGTCCGCTGACTATATACGGTATTGGTGAAAAAAATCCCTCTTTTCTTCAAGAGCCCAAAGTCGATCCTCCCATAGCCATGGCTGCCGCAGGATACATATTTCAGATTGGGATGTCTGTCGCAAAAATCCTCCGTGAAGAAATCATTGGGAATAAAGGTTCCCATCACCACATCCGCATCTCCGAAGGCCGCGTCGCTGTCTTCCTCCGCCTGCCGCTTGAAAAAGGTAAGGCTCTCCACCTCCGGGACATCCTTCAATTCTTCCTTCCAGCAGGCAATCAAGTCCTCTCTCGAGGGCCTCCCGCCGACGCCCTCTCCCTGAAAAATAGCTAGCTTCATGCAATCACTTCCTTCTGGAGGGGACGGATACAGCTTACAAGATGTCCCTCCTCTACTTCCCTTTGCTGGGGATAAGCATCACAGGCCTTGGAGCAATATTTGCATCGGGTCTTCAAGACACATCCCTGGGGAGGATTCACCGGGCTGGGAATCTCCCCTTGCAAAATGATCCTTTCCTTGGGATGTTCCACATCCGTGGATGGAATGGCAGAGAAGAGAGCCTCCGTATAGGGGTGGGCAGGATGGGAAAAGATCTGTTCCCGGCTTCCCCTCTCCATAATGTGCCCCAGATACATGACCATGGCGGAATCACATAAATGCTCCACCACAGACAGGTCATGGCTGATAAACAGATAGGTCAGTCCCATCTCCTTTTGCAAGCGCTCCAAGAGGTTCAGAATCTGGGACCGGACGGACACATCCAGGGCCGACACCGGCTCATCCAGGATCACCAGCTTAGGCTTCAGCACCAAGGCTCTTGCTATGACGATGCGCTGCCTTTGTCCGCCGGAAAATTCATAGGCATATCGGTGGATATGCCCCTCTGACAGCCCTACCTGGGACATCATTTCCTTGATCTTGACCAGATTTTCCTTATGATTTTTGAAGCCATTGCACAGCAGGGGTTCCTCCAGAATCTGTCCCACCCTCATCTTGGGAGGAAGGGAGGCGAAGGGATCCTGAAATACCATCTGCATATTCCTTCTTTCTGCTTCCAGTTTCTTCTTGGGCATTCCTACCAGCTCCTGCCCACAGAAGCGAACCGACCCCTCCGTTGGGGTCAAAAGCTGCAGGATGGTCCGGATTAAGGTGGATTTTCCGCAGCCGGATTCCCCTACAAGCCCCAGGGCTTCCCCCTTATGGATGACAAAGCTGACATCATCCACGGCCTTGACGTATTTCTGTTCTTCTCCCATTTTTTTCTTCAGGGGAAAATATTTTTTCAGGTTTTTTACCTCTAACAGAACTTCTCCGTCCTTTGCTCCCATAACCTTCACTCCTTACTGTGCAGCCAGCATTTTACGCGACGCCCATCCGGCAAAACCTTTTCCGGCGGTTCCACGGAGCAGCATTTTTCCGTACAGAACTCACACCGGGGATGGAAGGGACAGCCGTTGGGATAATTTCCCGTATTGGGAACATTGCCCTGAATCATATACAGCTCCTTGCGTACCCCCAGCTCCGGCAGGGATTTGATCAAACCACGGGTATAGGGATGCAGGGGGTCCTGAAAGAGGAGCTTGACGGGGGTTTCCTCCACCACCCGACCGCAATACAGGATAATGGCCCGGCTGCATACCTCCGCCACCACGCCCAAATCATGGGTGATCAGCATAATACTGGTGCCCAGCTCATCCTGCAATTCCTTCATCAGGTGCAAAATCTGGGCCTGAATGGTGACATCCAGGGCTGTGGTAGGCTCGTCTGCGATCATCAATTCCGGTCGGGAGGCCAAAGCCATGGCGATCATAATCCTCTGCCGCATGCCGCCGGATAGCTCATGGGGATAGGCTCGGATTCTTTTCTCAGGCTCCGCGATATTCACCAGCTTCAGGGCCTCCAGGGCCTTGTCGAAGGCCTCCTTGCGGCGGATCTTTCTGTGGGTTTGGAAGACCTCCATCAATTGATTGCCCACCGTCAGGGTAGGATTCAGGCTGGTCATAGGTTCCTGGAAGATCATAGAGATCTTATTTCCTCGGATCTTCCTCATCTCTTTTTCAGACTTTTGTAAGATATCCTCCCCTTGGAAGAGGATTTGACCCTTTGTTGTTTTTTTGCCATGGATCAAGCCCATCACACTTTGGGCTGTTATGCTTTTGCCACAGCCTGACTCGCCTACGATTCCCACCATTTCTCCTTTGTTGATAGAGAAATTCATACGATCGATGATATTAATCGGCTTCCTGTCCCTGTATAAATCAATACTATAATCCTTCAATTCCAGGACTCTCTCTTTGCCCTCCATGTCTCTTGCCTCCTCCTACAGTGATCTCAGCTTCGGATCCAGGTAGTCCCGCAGTCCGTCACCCAGGGAATTGATGCCAAATACAGATACGATCAGCACCAATCCCGGCAGGATAATGAAGGTGGGAACCAGGCGCAGGTAGGACCTTCCCTCGCTCAATATAATGCCCCAGCTGGGAGTCGCAGGATCCAATCCCAATCCTAAGAAGGTCAGGGAAGCTTCCTCCAGAATCGTAAAGGCCATAGTCATGGTCATACGAACCACCAGAGGTGAGATACATTCCGGGAAAATATATTTGACCAGGATCCGGACATCCGAAGCCCCCATGGCACGAGCCGCTTCGATATAATCCATCTTTTTGACGGAAAGCACGGTGGCCCGGACGGTTCGTACCACCCTGGGAATATCCGCAATCGTCAGGGCGATGATCATATTCAGCATGCCATTTCCAAAGGCTGCCACAATAGCCATAGCCAGCAGCATGGAGGGAATGGCCATCATGCCATCCATAATACACATGATGGGCCGTTCTATTTTATCAAAATAGCCGGAGATCAAACCGATGACGCTGCCGAAGAATCCAGACAGGAGGGCTACGCTTAGGGAAATGGTCATGGAGATGCGCGCCCCATACAGGACCCGGCTCAAAAGATCTCTGCCATAGCCGTCTGTGCCAAACCAATGGGCCCTGGAGGGTCCCTGCAGCATATCTACCACATTGTAGGTGGCGGGATCATAGGGAGCCAACAGGGGAGCGAATAGGGCTGCCAGCAAAAGGATAGAAACAATCACGATTCCTACCATAAGATTGGAATGTCTCTTCATTTTTTTTAAGCTCATGTTCTATTCCCCCTATGACAAATCAATTCTTGGATCAAAGATCTTGTAGCTGATATCCACCAACAAATTGATTACCACATAGATTGCTGCAATAATCAGAATGTAGCCCTGCACCAGGGGATAATCCCTACGAACCAGGGCATAATAGGCGATCTGCCCCATACCAGGTATATTAAAGAGGGCTTCGATCACCACCGTTCCGGCTGCCAGCTGTGCCAGGGAAAAGCCCAGCTGGGTCAGGATCTGACCCATGGCATTCTTCAAGCCGTGTTTCAGGATCACAGCCCTTTGGGACAGGCCCTTGGCCTTGGCGGTTCGGATATAATCCATATCCAACACCTCCAGCATGGCTGACCGGGTCACTCGGGCAAAGCTGGCTGACCTTTGAATGCCCAGGGTAATGGCCGGAAGGGAAAGATAATAGAATACGGATTTAAAAAAGCCAACCTCCTGGATCGTATAATATCCGACAGAGGGAAACCATCCGGTTCCCATGGAAAAGGCCAAAATCATTAACAAGCCCAGCAAAAAACCAGGAAGGGAAATCCCTATCATGGAAATCGCTGTACACAGGCGGTCCGGGAGTCTGTCTCTATAGATAGCCGAGAGAATGCCGAGAGGAACGCCTGTCAAAAGGGCCACCAAAATCGCATAGATTACGATAATGATGGTGGGTTCCGCCTTCATGAGCAATACGGAGGTGACCGGCATGTTATAGAAGATAGAGTCCCCCAGATCCCCCTTCAGACAGTTTCCTGCCCACTTAAAGAATTGGACGGCCAGGGGCTGATCCAAGCCCATTTTCTCCGTCAATGCCTCCACATCTTCTACGCTCGCCTCGCTTCCCAGCATCACGTCAGCCGGGTTGCCGGGAACCATATGAATTAAAAAGAAGGCGAACACGGCAACCACGATGATCACCGGCAGACTTGATACCAATCTCTTTAAAACGTAACGTAACATACGCACCTCTCAACTTCTATTGCCCTTCAAAAATGGGGAGGACTGTGAGTAAGAAGCTACTACAGTCCCATCCCACTATGGTAAGTCTCTGCATTTCTTACTCTTCGATCCAGATATTCCAATAATAGGGTTCGCCGCCCTCATAGGTTGCATTCATGGTTCTTTTGGTAACCATGGTGCAATTCTTCTTAGAGCCAAATAAAACCACAGGAACTTCATCGTAGATCAGATCTGTCATATCCTGCCACAGGTCCTTCTTCTCATCCAAATCAAGAGTGGCTGACATGGCTTCCAGCAGCTCCGTCTTCTTGTCATTGACCCACAGACCCGGCCAGCTGTCTGACAAGAATGCGATCATGGTGGGATCTGCCTTCATGGAGAAACCAACGGCGAAGAAATCATACTGGGTCGGGTCTTTTCTCAGGGTATAAAGCTCTGCCTGATCCATCACCTTCAAGGTTACATTGATGCCGGCCGCCTTCATGGATTCACAAGCCATATAGGCTGTATTATAGTAATAACCGGATTCCTGGGTGATATAGATCAATTCACTTCCATCATAGCCACATTCCTCCAACAATTCCTTGGCCTTTTCTGTATTGGCCTGATTGTAAAGGGAGGCATCGGTGGGCATTTCATCATAATACCAGGAGCCGTCTAATACATATAAATCCTCTGTTCCAAAGGAAGCCTTGAGGGCTGCCTCGCTGTCGATACAGGCAAGAACGGCCTGGCGGAAGGTCTTATTGGCGGTCCAGCCTTCGCTCTTATCCATAACCATAGAAGGACGAACTCCATCGGCAATCAATTCAAACTTCACATCCGGATTTTCCTGCTGAGACATATAGATGGAATAATTTACCTGCTCTGCCAGGTCATAGGTTCCGGAAAGAACGCCATTGACCTCTGCATCCGAATCTGTGGAGAAATAGAAATAAATGTCATCCACATAGGCATTTTTGTTGCCTGCGGCACCGGAACAGTCATTTCCGCTTCCCACATATCCGTCGTATCTTACCACATGGATATAATTATCCGGCACCCATTCATCAAACTTATAAGGACCGGTACCGATCAAATCTGCCGTGTCTGATACAGGGCTGTCCGGGTACTTTTCACAGATCTCAGCCGGCATGACAAAGCTTCCCAGATAGTTGTAAGCCATGGCAGACAGGGCTGCGCTGGCCACGGATTGGAAATGAAGCTCCAGAGTCCTATCTCCTGTCACCTCAATGTCCTTCAGATAATTGCCCACATAATCGCTTCCATTGCTGCTGTTGGCAATCCATCTTTCCAGAGATGCCTTGATATCATTGGCCTCCACCGGATCTCCATTGTGGAAGGTAACACCATCTCTTACCGTAAGGGTAATGGTCAGATAATCATCACTGACCTCATAGGAGCATACACCTGTTTGAACTGCGTAATCTCCATCCAGCTCCAGCACCGGTTCAAAGATATGGCGGGTCATGGGCTCATCTGCCGATTCAAACTGTCCATCCAGGGAGGTAACAGAGCCTACAGCAACATTTAAGGTTCCTCCATAGACGGGACTTCCTTCCTCTCCTGTCGTGCTGCCAGAGCTGCTGGCGGCTTCCCCTGCGCTGCCTGTGGAGGAAGCACCGGCAGTACTGTCTGCCGAGGAAGCGCCGGTAGCGCTGTCTGAGGATGTACTGCCACATCCCAGAGCACCAAAGGACAAAGCCGCTGCACAACCCAATGCCGTCAATCTGGAAATCCATTTTCTCTTCATAATCTTGTCTCCTCTCAGATGCATGGTCTTCTTGCTTTCCAAGCAACAACGGGGCAAAGGACAGTTATCTCCTGTCCATTGCCCCGTCGCAACTAAGAATTGAATATATCATATGTGTTTTTTCTCCATAAGTCCAATACTTATGTATATATGCTTTCATAACACTTTTGTTATATTATTCTTATCATATTACCGCCTCCCCCCGATCCATCTCTGTCTTGGCTACCAATTCCACAATGCTCTCCTTTTTCACATTATGCTTTTTCACCAGCTGCTGTATCATCTCAAAATAGGACTTGCAAAAGGCAACGAAGGAATTGCCCGCCGGAAAGGAGTCCAGCTGAAGCATGACTTGCATATACAGGCGCCGGACGAGAGGTCTGCCCGGAATGGTCCGGTAGACAATGGTGGGATGCTTGCTGATATTCCAGCTGATATTAGGAATCAGGGCTACCCCCATTCCGGACTCCAGAAAGGTCATAATGGTCTCTGTGCTCACGCACTCCATGATCCCCATGGGTTCAAAATCATTGTGCTTGGCAAAGGCCTTGGTCGCCTCATAGGCAGAATGGCAGCCCTTTGAATATAAAAAAGTCTCCTTGGCATATTCCATCGGTGTAAGCTGCATATCATTCAGCTGGGCGAAGCGATGCTTCTCAGAATAGGCCAGATAAAAGCTTTCCTCCAAAAGAGGGATAAAATCATTCCTGGTCTGGGGGCGGAAATAGGAGTCAATGAAGAACATGGTGCCCGGATTATTGGAGGACTGACCGGTAAATTCCACCGTCACCTCCGGATGGCAGGCATGGTATTTGGCCATGAGACCCGGCATCAAGATGGAGGCAGAATTAAAACCCAGCTTCACTACCCGCTGCTCCATCTTTTGCCGATATTCAATCTCCGTCCTCATCTTTCCTAGAGTTTCAAAGATCATTCCCGCATACTTATAGACAATCTTACCATTTTCATTGACCATGATATTTTTTCCCACCCGTTCGAACAGGGATGTGCCCAGCTCATCCTCCATTCTGCGTATAATTCGGCTGAGGGCAGGCTGCGCCATATGGAGCTCCTCTGCCGCATGGGAAACGTGCTGTAATTCTACAACCTTCATAAAGTATTCCAGATATTGTAATTCCATGCTGTCACACCTTTCCGGGAAAAATTTGAAATCAAAGAAGGGTAAAGTGTTCAGACACTTTACCCTTCTTTGAGCTTTGTCCGTCATTTTACATGGACTCCCCTCAAAAATCAACCTTTTTTTACAAAAACTTTACCATTCGCAGGAGCTCTTCCCCATTCCTTCCTCTTCCAGGCAATGTCTTGCCACCTCTTCATTGGTGGCGAACCAGGCTCCCTGCCCCTTCATATATTGCAAAAGTTCCCGGAAAGGGCGCAGATTATGGGGCCTTCCCATGAATTGGGGATGCATGACCAGATTCATCATGCGGCCCTCTTCCGCCAAAGCATCGAATTCATCCTTCCAAACCTGGCAGATTTCCCTTCCCCCCCGCAGATTCATCCGCACCGGCTCACATTCCGTATAGAGGTCGTAACAGGTATCATCGAAGATGGAGTCCTTGGGCAGTTCCACCAGGGGAACTTTCCGGCCCTCTCTCTCATGCAGGAAGGGGCCATCCGAATCCCTCCAATTCGAGGAATATACGTATCCTCTTTCCAGCCATAGCCCTAAGTCAAAGTCATAGACATTGCCCAGAGGACTGCGATTTCCCACCGGAATCTTACCTAGCAGCTCGGTAAATATCCCATCCACCTTGTCCATCAATTCTACTTCTTTCTCATAGTCCGGATAGGCCTCATGCATCCAGCCATGATAACCGATCTCGTGGCCTGCCTGGGCTATGGCTCGAACCACCTCCGGATATTGCTCTGCCATCCAGGCCGGGGTAAAGAAGGTCCCCCGGATCTCCAGCTCCTCCAGCATCCGCAGAATCCTTGGCACTGCCTGCTTCGTGCTGTATCTTCCCCGAGAGAGATTGGTCAGATGCTTTTGATTGTCTTCATTTCTCTGCAGCCATAAGAGCTCGCCGTCCACATCAAATGCCACCATGACGGCTATCCTCTTGCCCTTTGGCCAATGATATCTATGTCCCTTCATCTCTTTACCCCCTGAAATGATCTCCCTGATGCAGCCTCACATAGGCGGCAACCTCCTGACAGGTAGCAATCCAGGCTCCCCGGTCAGAGGCATAGGTCAGAAATCGATGCAAGAGCCTGACCCGGCTGGATCGCCCGATGAGTTGGGGATGAAGCTTTAATACCATAACCTTATCTTCCTCCGAGGCCAGCTCATCCAGCGTGTCCTTCCAGATATCGAAGACATAATCCACAGGATAACTGGCCCTGTGCTGGGGCTTATCGAAGGAGAAGAAAAAATAGGTATAGTCATCCAGCGTATGCTCCGTCGGCAATTCCACGATGGAGGGCTCCTGGGGATAGACGTAGGCCCAATCGCAATCCTTCATGATGGAGGAATAGGCATATCCATGCTCCCTTAAGAGGGTCGGGGTGTAGGGATAGGTGATATTTCTCCAGCCCCTGGCGCCGACCGGTTTTTGGCCCAGCAAGTCCCAAAAGACCTTTTCGGCTCTTTCCATATTGGCCTCTTCCTCTTCCCGGGGCAGATCCAGGCTGGTCTGGGGTCCCCAGCCATGGTAGGCAATTTCATGCCCCCCACCGGCAATTTTCTTCACATCCTCCGGATATCTCTCAGCAATCAGGCCTGGAACAAAGAAGGTGGCCGGAACCTGATGCCTGTCCAAGACCTCCAGGCATCTGTCTAAGCCTTCACTGGTCCCATACTGCCCCCGAGACCAATCCGCAAATCCCAGCTCCCTTTGGTAGACTGCTTCCCGGAGCAATTCCAGATCATAGTCAAAGGTGACCATAAGAGCAATTCTTTTCCCCTGGGGCCAGACCATTCCTTCCCCGTTTTTCAATGTGATCATCTGCTTCTTCCTCATTGCGCTTTTTTCTCATTGCGCTTTTTTCTCCAAAAGATATCTATGAAAGCCACAGGCCAGGCCCAGGGCGCAGGCCAATCCGTCCAATACCGGGATCCCTAAGTCTCTCTCCAGTCTCCCATCGTAGGCGGAATAATTGGCACAGCCCAGGACAAGAACACCTGCCCCCTTCTCCTTTGCCTTTTTCCCTGCCGCCAGCAATTCTTCGTAGCTATCTCCCTCAGCCACGATATTTCCATAGAAATTTTCATTGATGAAATATTTTCTGACGGAGTCATTTTTTCTCTGTCCCGTTTGCGCAGAGGGAACCAGGCACATGATGCGGTTGCCAAAAAAGGAAGCAGTCTTGAAGGAGGCCTCCCCAATGCCCCAAACAGGTTTGCGGGAGATCTCTCTTGCAGCTTCCAGCCCCGGATCCGAATGGCAGGCAATCACAAAGGCGTCATATCCATCCTGCTCCTCCTCCACCAGGGAAACCAATTCCGCCGCCGCTATGGCACAATCCCTGTAGGTCCGGATCAAAAGGGGGGTTTTGGTCAAGCATACCACCTGAATAGAGACCTCCGGGGGCAGGATGGACTCTGCCTTTTTTTTCAATATTTCTGCTGTGCCCCTGTCACTGTTTGGATTGATTACCAAGATTCTCATACAGGCACTCTCCTATTTCGCGGCAAGGAAGGTTCCCATGGGCTGCTCCAGCACAGGTTCCCCCTCCTTCGCAATCAATACGCCTCGCAAGAAGGTTGCCACCGGCAAGCCCTTGACCTCGAATCCGTCAAAGGGAGTCACCTTACTGACGGAATGGAGCTTTTCCGCCTCGATCCGCCCCTTCTTCTCAAAGTCCATAATCGTAATATCTGCGTCCGTTCCCACCAAAAGTGACCCCTTTTGGGGGTATAGACCATAATGCCTGGCCGGCTGCTCCGAAAGGAGGGCTGCCAGCTGATTTTCCGTAATCTTCCCCTCATTGACTGCCGTTGCCATCAGGGAAACCATATTTTCAATCACGCACATGCCCGCCGGAACCTCTGCAAGACAGCCCTCCTTGTCCTTCTTGGTATGGGGAGCGTGATCGGAGCATACATGGTCCAGGGTTCCATCCAGCAAGCCCTGCCACAGAGCTTCCTGATCCTCCTGATAGCGAACCGGAGGATAACATTTCATCATATTTCCCACTTTTTCATAGTGTTGGTTGGTCAAGAAGAGATAATGGGGACAGGTCTCAGCCGTCACAGGAACCCCCTGGGCCTGGGCCTCTCGGATGGCCTCCACCACGGCCTTTGCCGTAACATGGAGAATATGCAGATGACAGCCTGTTTCCCGGGCAAATGCAATGGCCTGCTGGGTAGTAGACAATTCTGCTAATATGGGGCGCTGTGCCAAAAGTGCCTCATAGGCATTGGGGAAATCTTCCTCCTTTAGCTCGGCCGAAAGGCTTCGGATCAGGTTGGCATTTTCCGCATGGATCGCCAGCTCCTTGCCTGTTTTGGCGACCTCCTGGAAAATGCGGTAAACCTCCCCATCCTCCAAAGGCGGAATCACATTGTCATCCCCTGCCTTGGGGGAATAAATCAGGTTAAAATTATCCTTGCGGATGGCATATCCCCAGAAAAACTTGAAACCTACTACGCCTTCTTGATTCAGGGCTTCCAAATCCCCCTTGTTCAAATCCCCCAGACATAAGGCCCACATGCCATAATCAATATAGGCCTTAGACTGAAGATTCTCCCGCTGCTGATAAAAATGATCTACATCGACCACGGCAGGTACCGCATTGGGCATTTCCAGGAGGGTGGTAATCCCCCCGCAGGCAGCCGCCCGGGTGGAATGCCAAAAATCCTCCTTCTGGGTTGCGCCGCCATCTCTGGAATGGACGTGGGTATCAATGAATCCCGGATATAGGCATTTCCCGCTGGCATCATAGACCGTCTCCGCCTCCATGCAGGTGTCACAGCCGGTGATTGCCGCAATTTTCCCATCCTGCACGTAAAGATTGGCTTTGTAGGAATCCTCTGGTGTTACAATTTTGCCGTTTTTAATCAATAATTGATACATGGCTAGCACCCCTTCGCATTTTTTTGTCATTCTACTTCAGCTTACCAAATAACTCCAATACTTATATCGTTGGCTTATATAGCAAAAAAGTTATATAAACATACCGTTTCTCCCAATTCCCCTCTCAGGCCTTGTTTTTCCCCTGCATGGGTATTAGGATGAATCTATCATTCTTGAAGGAGGCTTTGACTATGCATTTTGCAATTACTGTCGCCAGAGGTTTTGGCAGCGGCGGCAAGGAGGTGGCCTATCGTCTTGCCGATCAGCTGGGAATCCATTGCTACGAAAATAGAATCCTAACCCTTGCCTCTCAAATGACCGGCCTGGACGAATCCCAATATGTGGCCGCCGATGAGAATCTCCAACGCTCCTACGTGATGAGCAAGCTGGCTGCCCTTCCCATCACCAAGCATTTTATTGCCGTAGACCGCAGCTTCACCTCCAACAGCGCGCTTTTTCAGCACCAGGTGGAAATCATTCGGGAGATTATACAACATGAGGACTGCGTGATTGTGGGAAAATGCGCCGATTATGTTTTGAGGGATTATCCCAATGTGATCTCCGTCTATATCGAGGCAGGACGTCCGGCTTGTCGGCAGCGAACCATGGATAAGATGAAGGTCACAGCCAAGGAAGCGGATCATATCATCTCCCAAACCGACAAATACCGGGCAGATTATTATCGTTTCTACACCAAGGGGGGTGAGTGGACCAACCCCATCAACTACGATATGACCCTCAACAGCGATAAGCTGGGAATCCAGGGCTGCGTCACCATCATTCAGCAGCTGTTAGAATACAAAAAGCAATTTTTCAAATGACTTTCCTTTCTGGGCTCCTATAGGAGCCCCATCTCCATATATTTCACATTTTCTCCCTGCAAGGCAAGGAACTCCTCCCGGCTGCCCATTGCAATCTCATCGGCATAAGCCTGGGCATTTGCCAGGATTTCCTCCAAGTCGAAGGTTTGCGGCTTGCGGCCCTCCACCAGGATCCTGCCATTTACAATGACCGTGTCCACCTCATTTCCCCTGGCAGCGTAAGCGAGATTGGGCATAAAATTACGGATTGGTGTCGTATATAGGGGGGCCAGGGTGGGGGATGCCAGATCCAACAGGATGAGATCTGCACATTTCCCCACCTCCAGGGAACCCGTCAGGTCATCAATGCCCAGGGCCCTAGCTCCCTCGATGGTTGCCATCCGCACCACCTTCCAGGCCGGCATAATCGTTGGGCTGCCATGCTTGACCTTGGTCAAAATGGCAGCGGCCTTCATCTCCGAAAAGAGATT
Organism: Coriobacteriaceae bacterium; assembly: GCA_963649395.1. Taxonomy (GTDB): domain Bacteria; phylum Bacillota; class Clostridia; order Lachnospirales; family Lachnospiraceae; genus Scatomonas. The sequence goes on from CAVJHW010000009.1 coordinate 22,637, forward strand.
ATGGCCATTGTTGCCCGCTGCCTGATCGGTCCCCAATCCCACAGAGCCCCCGGCAGCGTCAAATTCATATCCCGGTGCCACCACTCCACAGGTAAGTCCGATGGAATTCGGACACATAATCATAGAACCCCCGCCTTTGACCACCCTTTCCAGGTGCTTTTGGGTGGCGGCAGTCATATGTATTCCGACGAAATCCTCGTCAAAAAAGCCGTAGGGAGCCAATACTTCTACCGCAGGCTTTCCGTAGCGTTTCATCATTTGCTCGTCTTCTCTGGCCCCTTGTTCCAGATGCATATGTACCTTGGTTTTTCTTTTTTTTGCCTCCCGTTGGCATCTCAGTAAAAGCTCCAGGCTCAGAAAGTCCGCCGCCTGGGGGCCGAATCTTACCTTGATCCGCTCTCCGTCCTTGTTGTGAAATCTGTCATAGAGTCTCAAAACCTCCGAAAAGGTCTTCTCCCCGTAGTTGGCATCGAAGGGGTAGAGCTCTCCTTCCCCATAAGCACGAATCGGGGCCTCCCGGACCCGGATGGACACATTGCCCCTTACCCCGACACGATCTAGGAAGGCCAAGGCCCCCTCCATATCACTCCCGTCGTCTCCGATTGTCGTCGTTCCGGATAAAATAGCCTCCGCAATCGCCAACTCACTTCCCGCCGTTTTGGCCGCACTGCTTCTGGCCTTCTCCAAAGGCGCCATATTCTGCATCATCCACCGGGATACATCCTGCGCCATCCCCCGAATGACCCCATGTCCGGTATGCATATGCCCGTCAATGAGCCCGGGCATCACCAGCATGCCACTAGCGTCTATCTCCTTCTCGGCAGTATATTCTGCGGTAATCGCCTCCCGATCCGCCATCGCCACGATTTTCCCGCGATCAATGGCCAATGATTTTCCATAAGTATATCCGGAACCCTCCCCGGCCATAGTATACATATGTCCCGTTTTGATTATCATATCTACTTTTCTCATACCTGTCTTCCCTCTTTCCGGCCCGGCCTTATGCCTCTTTTGCCTCTTCTTGTCATGGCTTCATGCTTGGCCTCATGCTTCTTCTCCCTCTTCTTGTCCTATCCTCATACTTGTCCTATCCTCATACTTGTTCTATCCTCATACTTGTTCTCTCTTCTCCTGTCCCCCGCAAGGGGCTTCCTCCTGCCCCCTTCCCAGGCTGTACAGAATGGTGAGCGCATATACTTTGACAGCATGGATCAGATCCTCCACCGGAACATGCTCATTGGGGGCACCGCATAAGGATACATCTCCCGGACCAAATACAATCATGGGGATTCCCGTTCTATGTACCACATGGGAGGCGTCTGTACCTCCCTCCCCTCCGCGGAAGCCTACCTCTCTGCCGCATACCCTTTGATAGGCCCTATTCACATAAGCAATTACTTTGCTATCCCTGGGAATGGCCACCGGAGGACGGTATTCCTCCCAGATATGCAAAATGCCATTTACACTTGGATCCTCCTCTTTCATGGCATCAATAATATCTTGATAATCCTGGATGGATTGCTGGTAAGAATCTCCCGGCAGCATACGCTTTGTGATCGTAACCTTACAATGATCCGGCACCACATTGGTGGCCTGGCCTCCCTCGATCATAGCCAGCAATACATGGGGCGGACTTAAGAGGGGGTGCTTTTCCTTGGCCAAAACCTGATTCAATTCCAGAATCTTACTCATGAATCGGTTGGCATGCTCAATCGCATTTACTCCCAGCCAGGGTCTCGCCCCATGGGCCGTCTTGCCGATAAAGGTCACGTCTGCCCGCAGCACCCCCTTGTTGGCAATGACAACATGGGTCAGATTGGTGGGTTCGCAATTAATCCCCATGTCGCCTTCCTTCTCCTTTTGGATGACCCCGCAGTCTAGCAAATATCTGATTCCCCGCTCTCCGCAGATTTGCTCATCACATACACCGGTAAAGATGACCTTCCCCCGGATCGGCACATGCAGGGTCTCCAGAATCGCCCCAGCCAGAAAAGAGCCAAAGGTTCCCCCCTTCATGTCTACACTCCCTCTTCCCCATAGGGATCCATCTATCACCTCTCCGGAAAATGGGGGAACCCTCCAAGCCTCTCTACGGCCCTCCGGAAGCACATCCAAATGCCCGTTGAAATAAAGAGTCGGTCCATCCTCTTCTCCCTCCAGCCTTCCCACAATATTGGGATGTCCTGCTTCCTTCTCCTTATTTTCCACCTGAGAAAGTCCCCACTTCTTCATTTCCTCCATCAACAGATCGCCGATTTCCTTTTCCTGCCCCGTATAGCTCTTACACCTTACCATTTTCTGAAAATAGGAAATGATATCCTGGGATCTGCGGTCAATATAGTCCACTATCATTTTTTCATAATCCTCTATGCTCATTGTCATCCTTGCCTCCTCCTAGAATATGATGGTTACAGTGTCAAAAGCCTGAGCCCACGACATGCTAGCATCCCACAGCTCGGCTGTTCCGCTCCACCACGCATGAAAGCCGACTGCTCCGCACTACGTGCTCCCGCAGTCGCCGCCGGTATCAACAATCCGCCCTATCGGGCTACTTGTCGATACCGGCTTGCCCGACAAATATCCGTGCTTCGGTGCATGCTAGCATGCCCTCAGCCCGGCTGCTTGTCGGGGCTTTCAATGTAAAAGGGAGCCAGAGTATGACACTCCAGCTCCCTTGCTGATGATATGCTTCATTATAATCCTCCCCTGACCAAACCACAACTTTCATTTTTTCATATGTTTATATTAAAATTGTTATAAGTAATTCTTCCCATTAATTCATTGCTTATTGGGGAGAAAACCAGTATAATAGAGCTTGTCGGAAGGGTGACATAAGTGAACAGTAATCCGAGGAATAATCCGAGGATCTGCCTAAGTAGGGAAAGAGAGTAAAACGGGAGAATAGGGGAATGAACAGGGAGACATTAAGGGAGAAAAGGCAGCGAAGGCGCCGCCAGATTATGCTGCAAAATTGTCTGAAGGTAGCCCTCTGTGTAGGAGGGATCTTGGCATTGGTGACTGTCATCTGGTCAGCAGCCAAGCCTTCTGTAGGCCAAGAGGAGGGCCGCGGGGAAGCAAGGACAGAGGCCAAGACCGATTCCGGGACCGGATCCATATCCGACTCTGTAACCGGATCCGAATCCAGTAGCGCATCTATATCCGGATCCGGAAGCGAACCCTCCACCGAGTCTGCTTCCAAGGCCGGGACCATGTCGGAGACGGAAGCTTCCTCCGGCAGCTCCTCCGAGGACTCCTCTCAGACGGTTGGGGAAGTCCCCCCGGAACGGGAGGATGGCTCCGGCCAGGCTGGAATCTCAACTTTAGAGGAACACATGACGGTTACCAAGGCTGTCCCCGGCTGGCAGCAGAGCGATGGCCGCTGGTGGTATGCCACTGACCAGACCACCTGCTATGTGAACGGCTGGCTGCAGCTGGATGGCAATCAATACCATTTTGACAGCCAGGGATATATGGACACCGGCTGGACTCCCATCGGTGGCCAGGGATATTATTTTGACAATGACGGGATCTACCATCCGGAGGCGGACAACTCCAAGATGATCGCCCTGACCTTTGACGACGGTCCCAGCCAATATACCTCCCAGCTGCTGGATGTCCTGGAGGCCAATCAGGCCCAGGCCACCTTCATGATGCTGGGAACCAGCATAGAAAACTATGGAGCGGAAACCATCCCCCGTATGATCCAGCTGGGCTGCACCCTGGGCAATCACTCCTATGACCATCCGGATATGCGAAAGCTGTCCCTGGATCAGGTACGGCAGCAATTCACCCGGACGGATGAGCTCATTGCCCCCTACAATAACGGAGCAGGAGCCTCCGTCATTCGCTTCCCCTACGGGGAATATACCAAGGACAAGTCTGCCGCCACGGCTCGACCCTGTTTTTTCTGGAATATTGATACCTTGGACTGGGATAGCCAGGATGCCAATGCCATCTACAATGTGGTCATGTCCCAGGTCTCCGGAGGAGATATTGTCCTCCTCCATGATATTTACAAGTCCACGGTGGAGGCTAGTGCCTCCTTCATCCCCCAGCTCCAGGCCCAGGGCTACCAGCTGGTGACCCTCAAGGATCTGGCAGCGGCCCATGGCTATCGACTGGAATCCGGAGTAACCTACTTCAGCTTCACCGATACCGCAATCGCAAATGACAGAGTGACCGATCAAAATCGAGAAGCACCGGAATAATTTCGGGAGGCTCCTGCGGCTGCAGCCACATACCAAGAAAGGCCAGATGCATCGCCCCACTGTATCACATCCACTTACTCGGCATGACGTTTAGGAGAAAGAATGAGCAGATATCTGAATCAGGGAACGGAAAGCTTCGAAAAAAGCGTAAATTCTGAAATCTATGTGGATAAAACCGATCTGATCCGGTATACCAATCGGGTACTGAATACCCCCCAAGGATATCTCTGTGTCAGCCGCCCCCGCAGGTTTGGCAAGTCTACGGCTGCCAATATGCTAATTGCCTATTACAGCAGGGATTGTGATTCCAGGAAGATTTTTTCTAACCTGGCGATCTCTAAGAGCTCCGATTTTGAGAAATACAGGAACAAATACGATACCATCTCCTTAAATATGCAGGAATTTCTCAGCAGAAGCGGCAGGGTGGAGGAATTGATCGATCGGGTTCAAAAACTGGTTTTGCGTGATTTGAAGCGAAAATATCCCGATGTTGACTATTTTGACGACACGGATCTGGTAGAATCCATGCAAGACATCTACGAAAGGGAAAAATGTCCTTTTGTTGTCATCATAGACGAGTGGGATTGTATTTTTCGGGAATATAAGCAGGACAAGGAAGCACAGGAGAAATATCTGGATTTTTTAAGAGATTTGCTCAAGGACAAAGCCTGCATTCACCTGGCTTATCTGACTGGCATTCTGCCAATAAAAAAATACGGAACCCATTCTGCCCTCAATATGTTTGACGAATTTTCCATGATTAATCCGGGCCCCCTTGCATCCTACGTAGGATTTACAGAGCAAGAGGTGGAACATCTGTGCGGCAGATATGCCATGGATATGGACGAGGTAAAAGCCTGGTACGACGGGTATTCCTTTTCTCCCACTCTATCCGTTTACAGTCCGCGTTCCGTTGTGAATAGCATGCTTTTCGGGAAAACTGAAAATTACTGGAATCAGACGGAAACCTTTGAAGCCCTACAAGTCTATATTGACATGAATTTTGATAGTTTGAAGGACGATGTTTTAAGTATGATTGCCGGAGAAAGCATTCCGGTGAATACGGGAAGCTTCACGAATGATATGGCAACCTTTCGAACGGAAGATGATGTGCTGACGCTTTTGATTCATCTGGGATATCTGGCCTATGATTCAGAGAACAAGACAGTGAAAATTCCCAATAACGAGGTGCGAAACGAGTATGTCAACAGCGTGGCCGCATCGGATTGGGGAGAAGTGTCATTGGCCCTGAAACAATCTGCGGATACCCTGCGCGCCATCTGGCAGAAACGGCCGCAGCAGGTTGCAGAGGGAATCCAGCTGGCCCATTTCGAGACATCCCACATCCAATACAATGATGAAAATGCCTTGAGTTATACCATCTCCCTTGCTCTGTATGCCGCCAGGAATTTTTATACGGTACATAGAGAACTGGCCGGCGGAAAAGGATTTGCGGACTTGGTCTTTATTCCAAGGAAAAAATTCCCGGATAAACCGGCACTTGTGGTGGAATTAAAATGGGACAAAACAGCCAAAGGAGCCATCAGCCAGATTCAGAACAAGGAATATTGCCGGAGTTTGAAGGAATATAAGGGAAATATTCTATTGGTGGGAGTCTCCTACAACAGAAAAACAAAAGAGCACGAATGCATCATTGAATCCTCCTGTCTGTAGAAAAAAATTCCCGTCGGTCCCGTCGGCTTACGTCGGCCCCACCTGGCAGGAAAGCCAGCGGCTCTACGCTACGCTTGCGTGCTCCTACGGCTGCCGCCGATATCCGCAATCCGGACTATCGTCCCACCTGTGGATATTGGCTTTCCTGTGGGTTTGCCTGTTTTCTTCCAGCGGAAGGATCAGCAAAGAGCTGATTCTTCCGCTTATTTCATCGCTTCTCTTTTCCTCAATCTGGAATCCAGCTGGCGTTTGCGGATCCGCAGACTCTTGGGCGTGACCTCCAACAGCTCGTCCTTGTCGATGAATTCCAGGGCCTGCTCCAGGGACAGGATACGGGGAGGAGTCAGGGTCAGGGCTTCATCCGCGGAGGAAGAACGAGTGTTGGTCAGGTGCTTGGTCTTGCAGACATTAAGCTCAATGTCCTCCGCCTTGCCATTCTGACCGATGACCATACCGCCATATACCTTCTGCCCCGGGCCGATGAAGAGAGTTCCCCTCTGCTGGGCAGAGAAAAGGCCGTAGGTCACAGATTCGCCGGATTCGAAGGCGATAAGAGAGCCCTGTTTCCGGTATTGGATGTCTCCCTTGTAGGGAGCATATCCATCATAAATGGTATTGAGGATCCCGGTTCCCTTGGTCATGGTCAGGAACTGCCCCCGGAAGCCGATCAGACCTCGGGCGGGGATACAGAATTCCAGGCGAGAAGAACCATCACTGCCCAGGCTCATGCCCTGGAGCTCCCCCTTGCGCTCACTCAGCTTCTGAATGACGGTTCCGGAGAATTCCTCCGGCACATCCACATAGGCCAGCTCCATGGGCTCCAATTTCTTGCCTCTTTCATCCTCCCGGTAGATGACCTCCGCCTTGCTGACGGCAAATTCATACCCCTCCCGGCGCATATTTTCAATCAAGACCGAGAGATGGAGCTCTCCACGGCCGGATACCTTGAAGCAGTCTGCGGAGGCAGTTTCCTCCACCCGCAGGCTGACATCCGTATTCAGCTCCCGGAAGAGCCGATCCCGGATATGGCGGGAAGTCACATATTTGCCCTCCTGACCAGCCAGGGGAGAGTCATTTACCAGAAAATTCATGGAAATGGTGGGCTCTGAGATCTTCTGGAAGGGGATGGGCTCCGGATGCTCCGGGTCGCAGAGGGTATCACCGATATGGATCTCCGGGATTCCGGAAATAGCCACAATGGCCCCCACGGTGGCCTCCTTCACCTCTACCTTATTCAAGCCGTCGAATTCATACAGCTTGCTGATCTTAACCTTTTTCTTCTTATCCGGGTCATGGTGATTCATCAGCAGGACTTCCTGATTGACCGCAATCTTTCCATTATCCACCTTGCCTACCCCGATCCGTCCCACATATTCGTTATAATCGATGGTAGAGATCAGCAGCTGGGTGCCTGCCTCCGGATCTCCCTCCGGAGCCGGGATGTATTTCAAAATAGCCTCAAAAAGCGGGGTCATATCATGGGGGGTATCATTGAGATCCAGCACCGCATGGCCTCTCTTGGCAGAAGCATAGAGGAAGGGACAGTCCAGCTGCTCATCGGAGGCGTCCAGGTCCATCAAAAGCTCCAGAACCTCATCCACCACCTCATTGGGGCGGGCCTCCGGCCGGTCGATCTTGTTGATGCAGACAATCACCTTCAGATCCAGCTCCAGAGCCTTCTTCAGCACGAACTTGGTCTGGGGCATGGCTCCCTCAAAGGCATCTACCAGCAAAATGACGCCATTCACCATTTTCAGAACCCGCTCCACCTCTCCGCCGAAATCCGCATGTCCGGGGGTATCAATGATATTAATCTTGGTTCCCTTATAATGAACCGCCGTATTCTTGGACAGGATGGTGATGCCCCGCTCCCGTTCTATATCATTGGAGTCCATGACCCTCTCCTGAACCTCCTGGTTAGCCCGAAATACCCCGCTTTGCTTCAGCAATTCGTCCACCAAGGTGGTCTTGCCATGGTCTACATGGGCTATAATGGCTACATTTCTTACATCTTCCCGCTTGATTCGCATAACTATCCTATCCTTTCATGGCAAGAGGAGGCCATCACAGGTTCTGCAATGACCTCCCTCTCACACATTATTCCTCTGTTTCGTCCTCCGGAAACTCATCCTCTTCTGTCCCTTCCTCTTCGAAGAAATCATCCGGAATCTCTTCCTCATCCTTCAGGGACTTCCCCATCACAAACTCCAGATCCTTTCCGCCCTCATAGGAATCGACATCCGATCCCTCAACCGGATCCTCCTCCAGGTCATCCTCGAAGAAGAGTTCCTCATCCTCCAATATCGCATCATCCGAATCCAGCTTGATATTGCTGTAGCACTTCATGCCGGTACCGGCCGGAATCAGCTTACCGATGATTACATTCTCCTTGAGGCCGATGAGGTGGTCTACCTTCCCCTTGATGGCTGCATCCGTCAAGACCTTGGTGGTCTCCTGGAAGGATGCGGCAGACAGGAAGGAATCGGTAGCCAAAGAGGCCTTGGTGATACCCAGAAGAACACGTTTGCCCTCTGCGGGCTCCTTGCCTTCTGCCAGCAGTCTCTCATTCTCATCCTCGAAGTCCAGGGCATCTACCAGGGTTCCGGGCAGGAAGCTGCTGTCTCCATTCTCCTCCACGCGGACCTTCTTCAGCATCTGACGCACAATGACCTCAATATGCTTGTCGCTGATCTCCACACCCTGGAGGCGGTATACCCTTTGTACCTCCCGCAACATGTAATCCTGTACATCCCTGACTCCCTTGATCCGCAGGATATCATGGGGGTTGACGCTTCCTTCCGTCAGCTCGTCACCGGCTGCCAGCATGGCGCCGTCCATGATCTTGATTCTGGAACCGTAGGGGATCAGATAGGTCTTGGAAATCCCTTCCTCATCGTCTGTTACAACGATCTCTCTCTTCTTCTTGGTATCCTTAATGGTGGCTTGTCCCTTAATCTCTGTGATGATGGCAAGACCCTTGGGCTTACGGGCCTCAAAAAGCTCCTCCACACGGGGAAGACCTTGGGTGATGTCACCACCGGCCACACCGCCGGTATGGAAGGTACGCATGGTCAGCTGGGTACCGGGCTCGCCGATGGACTGGGCCGCAATAATACCAACAGACTCACCTACCTGCACCGCCTCTCCGGTGGCCATGTTGGCTCCGTAGCACTTCGCACAGATTCCGATATGAGACCGGCAGGTCAGGATGGTACGAATCTTAATCTGCTCATAGGGCTGACCCTTTTCATCCACCCCTTCCTTGATGATCCTGGCTGCCCGCTTGGGGGTGATCATGTGGTTTGCCTTGACGATTACATTTCCGTCCTTATCCTTAATGGTCTCGCAGGAGAATCTGCCTGTGATACGCTCCTGTAAAGCCTCGATCTCTTCCTTGCCATCGGTAAAGGACTTAACATACATGCCGGGGATCTCATCCCTATCCTGGCTGCAGTCTACCTCTCGGATGATCAGATCCTGGGATACATCCACCATACGACGGGTCAGGTAACCGGAGTCTGCAGTACGCAGAGCGGTATCTGACAGACCCTTACGGGCTCCATGCGCCGACATGAAATACTCCAAAACATCCAGACCCTCACGGAAGTTGGACTTGATAGGCAGCTCGATGGTATGTCCCGTGGTATCAGCCATCAATCCACGCATACCTGCCAGCTGCTTGATCTGCTTATCGGAACCACGGGCTCCGGAATCCGCCATCATGAAGATATTATTATACTTATCCAAGCCGGACAGCAGGGCGTGGGTCAGGGCATCGTCCGTTTCCTTCCAGGTCTCTACAACCTCCTTGTAACGCTCTTCATCCGTAATCAGACCACGCTTATAGTTGCGGGTGATCTTGTCTACCGTATCCTGAGCGTCAGCAATCATCTGAGGCTTCTGGGGGGGCACGGTCATATCGGAAATAGATACGGTCATGGCCGCACGGGTTGAATATTTATATCCCATGGACTTGATCGAGTCCAGCACCTCCGCCGTCCTGGTAGCTCCATGGGTATTGATAACCTTCTCCAGAATCTGCTTCAGTTGCTTCTTAGCTACCAGGAAATCGACCTCCGGCAGCAGCTTATTCTCCGGCTGGCTCCGGTCTACAAAGCCCAGATCCTGGGGTAAAATTTCATTAAAGAGGAAGCGGCCCAGCGTCGAGCTAACATTCTCGTGGATCACCACTCCCTTGTCATCCCGGCCGAAGCGACGAACATGAATCCGGGCCTGGAGGGTCAGGTAGCCGTTCTCATAAGCCAGAATGGCCTCATTCAGGTTCTTGTAATAGCTTCCTTCTCCCTTATCTCCCGGCCGTTCCTGGGTCAGATAATAGATACCCAAAACCATATCCTGAGAGGGTACTGCCACAGGACCTCCGTCGGAGGGCTTCAAGAGGTTATTGGGAGACAGAAGCATGAAACGGCACTCTGCCTGCGCCTCCACGGACAGGGGCAGATGGACAGCCATCTGGTCTCCGTCGAAGTCAGCGTTGAAGGCCGTACATACCAGAGGATGCAGCTTAATGGCCTTGCCCTCTACCAGGATGGGCTCAAAGGCCTGAATTCCCAGACGGTGAAGGGTAGGCGCCCGGTTCAGCATAACCGGATGCTCCTTGATTACCTCCTCCAGCACATCCCAAACCTCTGTCTGCAGCTTCTCTACCATCTTCTTGGCATTCTTGATATTATGAGCCGTGCCATTGGCCACCAGCTCCTTCATCACAAAGGGCTTGAAGAGCTCGATAGCCATCTCCTTGGGCAG
>CAVJHW010000010.1:0-31917 GCA_963649395.1 Coriobacteriaceae bacterium
CCAACGTTGTAACGTTTTAACAGAAACACCTAATAATTCAGCAAAATCTTTTGGTTTGTAATTAGTGATATTAGAAGTGTTCATAGCAATGTCCTCCTTGAAAACATTTAAACATATTTAATCACTAATGTCAATGCTTTTGGTTACTTAAAGAAATCTCCCTTCTTCTCATGTAGGAACGCACGGCATCATAGCAACATTCCCCATTCTAGTAGAAGGCCGGGGTTCTGTCAAGACGGTTTTCTTCCCTTATTCAGTCTGTGTCTCTAATTTCACATGCCTTTTGTAGAAGGCTACTCCAATTTTGAAAAAGTGGGACAGTCCCTCCCGTTTCATGGCGGTAACATATTGCTTTTTCTCGATCTGCGATAGGGCTTCTTTGGCAGATCTTTCCAGAGCTGTATCGATGCCTTTCTCCGGGATCTTCTCGTCCACCACCTTTAGTTCTATGAGAATGCCAGGCAAGCTCTTATTGTAAGGCTTGAGCTGGATGTCATACCTGCCGTGTCCGGATTCTCTGTTGGAATCTACCTGGTAACGGTGATTCATAATCGCGCAGATGCCAAGAAGCAGTCCGTGGTAGAAATTTTCATGGGCATAATCGAAGGCACTGACGGAGCTAAGGAGGAGTCTTTCCAGTTCCTCCTGGAGGAGGGGAACATTTTGTGTCAGGATCGCTTGCTGGATCGCAATGGCACTGGATTGTGATATTACTTTGGAAAGCGAGGAAAGGATCTCATTTTCATAGACAGAAAATATTTCCTTGTTTGGTATGGCAATATCGCAAATGAAGTTGCCGCTGTGCAGATCCTCTTTTTTTATTGTTTTCAGGTAACCGGCTGCCAGGAGAAAGCTATAAATGGTGGCCGGATTATTGTGAATCTCCGGATAAATGACAGAGGTATCCACATAAGAGGAGATGACCTGGCCCTGCATCAGCAGACGCAGGTTGTCTGCTGTTTCCTCGTTTGCCTCCGCGACAATCTGTCGAATGATGCTATTGTCACCGGTGGCTTGCCAATAGGCTTTTGGGGAACAGTTGTTATAGAAATAATTGATCACTGACCAGGGGTTAAAGATATCCCTGGTCCCGAATTGATATCCGTCGTACCATTCGCAGATCTCCTGGTATTTCTCCGGAACCCCATAGTATTGTGCCATTTCCTCCACCTCATCGGGGGTGAAGCCAAAATATTCACTGTACTTTTCGTCCGGGACGGAATGAATGGTAAGGTTGTTCAGACCGCTGAAAATGCTTTCCTTTGCAACCCGCAGGATACCGGTGAGGAATCCATAGGCGAGATGGGGGTTGTCCTTGAAGGCCCCGGACAGGAGATTGCGCAGAAAGCCTATGATCTGGTCGTAATATCCCGCGGAATACCCCTGCTGGATCGGCGTATCGTATTCATCAATGATGATCATGGCAGGCTGGCCGTAATGTTTTTGCAGCATACGGGAGAGCTCCAGGAAGGCTCTGGCCATGCTTACCTGGGAAATGGATCCGTCTACTAATTTGCGGAAGTATTCCTTTTCATACTCATTACAGCGGGAACTGGTCAAAAGGACCTCATGCCGCAGATATTCATTGGCCAGAATCTCCCGGATAGCCGTATAGGTCTGCTCCCAGGTGGGGTACTTGATATCCTTGAAGGTAACGAAGATCACCGGATATTTCCCCTGCTCCCTGCGATAGGCGGAACCACAGGCCCAGATTTTCCTGCCCTTAAAGTAGGCAGAGGTATCTGTATCACTGAGCTCAAAAAAGGTTTTGATCATATCCATGGCAAGAGTCTTGCCAAAGCGCCGGGGACGGGTAAAAAGCGATACCTTAGGCCAGGTATCAATAAATTCCTTCAGGAAGAGGGTCTTGTCTACATAATAATACTTTTCCACTAATTCCCTGAAATTGGACTCGCCGACGGGCAGAGGCAAAAGTCTGGCCTTTCCCGCTGCCTGTGTAAATCTATTCCTGCGGCCATCCTCCGGTTTTGTTGCACCCGCAGGAATCATCCATAGGCCCCCTTCTTTCCGGGCCCCCTCGATGCGTCCCTCCCTGCAAAGAGTAGTAATCCTTCTCTCCGTCAATCCCCAACGGGCAGACGCAGTCCTGACATTGATATAATTCATCGCGGTTCCCCCTTCCCTGTTTTTATCCAATTATACTGAAAAGAAAGAAGGATATCAAGATAGAAAGAACAATGGTTTGAGTAGCCAAACGGGGGGACTCATGTTATACTTAAGCCGTGAATACAAGGGGGCCCAAGAGCGACAAGGAACAGGAGGGAAGCCATGGGGAGAAAGAAGCTGCCGGTGGGCATTGAGAATTTTGCGGAAATCCGACAGCAGGATTTCTACTATGTGGATAAAACGGGCCTGATCGAGGAGCTTTTGGAGGGCTGGGGCAAGGTCAATCTCTTTACCCGTCCCCGGCGCTTTGGCAAAACCTTGAATATGATGTTCCCCTGGATAAGGCCTATCAATATGGCTATTACCAGCAGATGGCGGATCTGATCCGGGCCATGTTCGGAGCAGCCTTGAAGACCAATGACAGCCTCTTTTTTGCCGTATTGACGGGCTGTCTGCGGGTATCCAAGGAGAGTATTTTCACCGGACTGAACAATTTGATGGTGCACTCTATCACCGATGTGAAATATGAGGAATATTTTGGCTTCGGTCAGCAGGAGGTGGCCGATATGCTGACCTATTACGGCCTGGAAGAGCATGGGGAACAGATGCGGGAATGGTATGACGGTTATCGCTTTGGCGACCGGGAGGTCTATTGCCCCTGGGATGTCATCAACTATTGTTATGCCCTGCGCAGTGATCCCCTGGCGGAGCCCAAGGCCTATTGGATCGATACCAGCGGCAACGATATGGTGAAGCGTCTGATCTGCCATGGAAGTGCCGGTACGACCCAGATGGAGATAGAGAGTCTGATCGCCGGCGGGAGGATCGTCAAGACCTTAAACGAGAATCTGCCCCACAATGAGATCGACGAGAATATGGAAAATATCTGGAGCTTGCTCTATATGACCGGCTACCTGACCTCTGTCCGCCGACCGTCGGAGGGCCGTTATACTTTGCGCATTCCCAACCGAGAGATTCAGCAGATCTACAAGCAGCAGGTCCTGCAATGGTTCCGGGACAAGACCCAGGCGGAAGCCCACAGGCTGGCAGAACTCTATACCGCCTTTGAAGGAGGAGAGGGGGAGCCCATCCGGGAGTTCCTGGATGACCAGCTGCTGGATACGGTGAGCTTCTACGATGCCTACGAATCCTTCTATCATGGTTTCCTGCTGGCCCTTTTGAGTACCTGCGGGGATTGGCAGGTCTCTTCCAATGCTGAGACCGGCAAGGGACGCAGTGATATCCTGGTTCAGCGAAAGGATAGGAAGGTGGGCTTCGTGGTGGAGATCAAGAATGTGAGAGAGGAGAGGGAGCTGGACCTGGCCTGTCAAAAGGCTATGAAGCAGGTGGAGGAAAAGGATTATACGGCTCCTTTGCGCCGCTATCGGGTGAAGAAGATATGGACCTATGCCATTGCCTTCTGGGAGAAGGAATGCAAGGTTCTGGTGGGGACGGACAACGCCTGGCATGGGAGGTACTATGACAGAATTTCAGATTAAGCTGGCAGATCGGGTGATAGAGATCCGGGCTCTCTACCCGGAGGTATACCGGATGTGCCAGCCCTATCTCTGCCAGGGGTTGGAGCCGGATCTGAGGGTGACCAGTTCCCTGGCGGGGATCGAATACGAGAGGAATAAGAAGGAGGGCGGGGATCCGGGGGTATCGGAGGCCTATCTGGAGACCCTGGCAGTCTACCGGTCTATCGCGGAGCAGATGCCCCATCATTGCGCCTTCCTGATGCATGGGTCTGCCGTGGCGGTGGGCCAGGAGGCCTACCTGTTCACGGCGGCCAGCGGAGTGGGCAAGACCACCCGTACCACCCTGTGGCTGGACCAGATTCCGGATTCCTATGTGGTCAACGGGGACAAGCCCCTGCTGAAGGTGACTCCCAGCCAGGTGTTGGTCTGCGGCACTCCCTGGTCCGGCAAGGAAAGATTGCATACCAACACCTGCGTCCCCCTGAAGGCCATCCTGCTTCTGGAAAGGGACCCGGAAAGATCCCTGCGGAACATCCCCTTTTCGGAGGCCTTTCTTCCCCTCCTGCGCCAGACCTACCGAACGACGGATCCGGGAGGGATGGCCAGAACCTTGGGACTGCTGAAAAAGCTGGAGTCCCGGGTGGCTTGCTATAGCTACCATACGAATCTGGAGGATAGGGATATGAAAAGCCTCTATGAGGCGATTCGGTGAAGACCATCCCTTTTCGGATCTGGTTCCTCCGGTTCTTCCGATCCCTGGTAGGAGAGCCCCGGAAGAGAGGCGAATCCATGGCTATCCGGGACATTGCCCTGTCATTCGATCAGTTTTACTTGAAATAAAAGTTGCCCGCCACCGGGAACTGTGGTACAATACAGGAAAACGGGCCGCGGAAAGGATTCCCTCGGGGGCTTTCCGGCAGTATATGAGATATGAGGTGACATCGCATTGAAGTTAAAGCATACCTTTGAAATGATGGAGATTGATGAGCAGAAGATGGCTGTTCCGGTGGGGGATGGGGCGGATGCCTTCCATGGTATCCTGAAGCTGAACCAAAGTGCAGCGGCCATCCTGGAGCTCTTGAAGGAGGAGACCACCGAGGAGGAGATGGTTCAGAAGCTGAAGGGGGAGTATGATTCCTCCGAGGAGGAGATCCGAACCTATGTCCATGACTATGTGGAAGAGCTGAAGAAGGCTGGATTTGTTGAGTAAAGCTCCATGTCGGGCGCTGTTTCGCTCTACCACCAAGGAAAGCAGGATATTTTTCCATATTACCACGAAGGAAAGCAGGATATTCTTCCGTATTACCACGAAGGAAAGCCAGCCGATTCGCCCTGACCTACTCTCGCAGCAGCTGATTTTGACGGATGCAATGGGGGGTATTCTAAAAGCGGAACCCGAATAGGGATGGGAATAGAATCGGGATGGGAATATAGGGAATCACAGATGCAGGTAATCAAGAAAGCCAAATCCCGGGTTGCCAAGGCCTGGGGCATACAGAAGGTCAGGGATACTTCCTATCGCTTGCTGACCTATACCCTCCGAACCGACTGGGAGGAGGGTCTTCTGCTTCACAATGTTATGACAGGAGAACTCCTGCAGCTGGATCAGGAGGAGAAGCTCTTCCTGGAGAGCCTGCCGGGGAGGGTTCCGGACCAATACCGGGACTTGATCGAGAAGCATTTTCTGGTGCCGGAGGACTACGATGAGAGGAAGGCCACCGGCCAGATCCGCCGGGTCCTGACCGCCCTGCAGAATCAAAAGGATATTACAGGATATACCATCCTTCCCACCACCCATTGCAATGCCAGATGCTTTTACTGCTATGAGTGCAATTACGAGCACCTTCACATGACCCAGGAGCGGGCCCATGAGGTGGTGGAATATATTTTGGACCATAGCCACGGGAAGAAGGTTTCCCTCCAATGGTTTGGGGGCGAGCCTCTGGTGGGGGTCAAGATCATTTCCCAGATTTGCCAAGAATTAAGAGATAAGGGAGTGGAATTCACCTCCTCCATGATCAGCAACGGAGCCCTCTTTGATGCTCAGATGGTGGAGGAAGCCAAAGACCTCTGGGAGCTGAAGAGCCTCCAGATTACCATAGACGGAACAGAGGAGGTCTACAATCGGGTCAAGGACTATGTGGGCATGAAGGGAAGTCCCTATCGGCGGGTTCTGGCCAACATCCGCCTCCTGGCCCAGGCAGGAATCCGGGTCTCCATCCGCATTAACCTGGGCTTCCATAATATGGAAGACACCCGACAGCTGATAGAGGAATTAAGTCAGACCTTTGCAGGCGAGGACCAGGTATCCATGTACGTCCACGAGCTCTTCGAGGGGGAGGGGACAGAACCCAGGACCTATACCGAGGAGGAGAAGGATTACCTGACCAACCTGGTTCTGGAACTCAATGATGATATCGCCCGGAAGGGGAAATATCGGAAGGACAAAAGCCTTCCGGCCCTGACCCTTTCTCATTGTATGGCGGACAAGGATGGCTCCGTCATCATCCAGCCCGGCGGCCAGCTGACCAAATGTGAGCACAGCTCGGCCCTGGAACAGTTTGGTACCATAGATTCCCCAGAGTGGGATTTGGAAAATATAGATCTGTGGAAGACCCATGCAGAATTGCCCCAGTGTTGGGATTGCCCCCTCTATCCCTCCTGCATCTGGCCCGTCAAATGCCCCTCCACCGGGGAATGCCGGAAAGCCATACAAAGGAAGAAGATAGAGGATACTCTGGAGGCTATGGAAGAGACAGCAAGAGACAGCAGGGAAAAAAGACAGGAAGAAGACAAGAGACAGGAAAACAAGAGGCAAGAAGGCCTTAGGCCGGAAGACAGCAGGCAAGAAAACAGCAGAGAAGAAGACATTAGACGGGAAGACAGCGGGCAGGAAGAAGAGACAGCAGAGGAACTTGGAAAGGAAAAGATGTGAATAGGAGGTGGATTCTATGAAAGCAAGAATGGAAAAACCCCAGATGGAGATGGTGATGTTCGAGGCAGAGGACGTTATTGCGACGAGCGGGTGCTCGCGAGATTGCCTTGATGTTTGTCGGGGTGAATGTTCCAGCGTTTGTGAATACAACTGTAGAAGCGTCACAGCAGCAGGTTGAGATCCAGTAAGTGAGCATAATTTGGGAAGCAGAGTGGCGTGTGCGTATCAGCCACAGAGAACAGCGGCAGCTGCGAAAGCACGAATCAGGTGCGGGGCAGCTGCCTTTTTCTTACAGAGGGGGCGGCTCTGGGAGGGGCGTGTTGGAGGGTGTGTAAGGAGGAGGGGAACATGTTAGATATGACACGTTTTTACCCGGAGGTTTACCAGGCGGTTGCGGGGGAGGATTATACGGTATACGTCTATATGAATGACGGTTCGATGCGCTTGTATGACGCAAAGCCCCTGATTGATAAGGGGGGGCATCTTCCAGCCTTTGGAGGATAAACAGATTTTTAGGGATAAGCTGACGGTTATAAATGGTACGGTTGCCTGGGATCTGCAGGGGACAAGGGATGAGACAAGCTGCATCGATGTGGATCCCCTGGATATCTTCTATTCCAGTCCTTTGGTGGAGGATATACCAAACATGTGAAGGTGGGAAGAAGAGCCGTTTGTGGTTGCTCGGCGCCCGGGAGGCATGAGTCATTCCGGACGGACGGGAGGAGACTGCGCTGGGGCAGGGGGTATAGTCCGGCAGGCTGGGCTTCAGCTTGAAGAAGTACTAAGCGGTCAGCGGCACCTCCAGAAGGGCACATGAAAGCCAGCTGCTCCGCATGATCCGCCATGAACAGCGGAATATTCAGCACATCATCATCCAGTTTCAGATTATCCAGTGAGAATCGGACACGGAGTTTGAGCTTATCCGGGAACAGTTCTTTGAACTTCTTGAGGCTCTTGGCGGATATATTGGCTGCGGATTTAACCTCGACCGGGAAAATATCGTTCTCTCGTTGAATCAGAAAATCCACTTCATAGGGTGGATTGCTCTGGCTCCAGTAGCGAGGAATGACCTCAAATTGTGTAATCAAAGTTTGCAGCACAAAGTTTTCGGTCAGTGCACCTTTAAACTCGGTGAACAGGCGGTTGCCTTCACCAAAAGCAGTAGGTGACAACTGGGCCAGACGGCGAAGCAGACCTACATCCACCAAATAAATTTTGAAGGCGGAGAGGTCATCGTAAGCAGACACAGGCAGGCCCGGAGCGGTGCTGCGGTAGATTTTGTGAACAAGTCTGGCATCCACCAGCCACTGCAGCGCGTTCTCATATTCACGGGCTCTTGCTCCTTCTTTGACCACCTTGTAAATGAACTTTTTGTTTTCTCTTGCCAGCTGAGAAGGAATGGACTTCCAGATCATAGATATCTTCGGGAACTCGCTCATATTAGGATGCTTTGCAAAGTCACGTTCATAGGCACCAATAATTCCGGACAGAGCTTCCTGCATAGCGGCAACGTCACGGGCTTCCGTCCACATCAGCACCGGTTCCGGCATCCCGCCGGTGACATAGTACATCTTCAATTTCTCGTACAGAGGATTGAAGAACGCATCAGGGATCGGTTCAATGGCATCCACACTTTCCAGATATGCAGCAAGGTTTTCATCACCGTTTGCAATCAGAAATTCAGAGAAAGTCATAGGGTCAATCTGCAGGAAGTTGACCTTGCCAACAGGAAAAGAAGAAGGCTTTGCCAGGGCAATACCCGGCAGAGAACCAGCGCAGGCAATATGGTACTGGGGAGCGTTCTCACAGAAATACTTCATGGAGTTGATGACCTTGGGGCAGTCCTGCACCTCGTCAAATATGATGAGAGTCTTTTCGGGCAGGATTTTCTGACCACTGGCCAGCATCAGATTTTGCAAGATGCGGTCAATATCCTTAGTGATCTCGAAGAATTGCTTGTATTCCTCATTTTCATCAAAGTTGAACAATAATACAGGTACGCAATCCCCCTCCTCTACGAAGTAGGTGGGGGTTAGTACCGTCCTCTTGATAATGTCTAAACACTGTGATATAATCTCAATATAAATCAGTCGTATATATAGAAAGGAATATATTACAATGGATTTTGATACAAACAATCATTCAGTGTTTATACTGCATTATCACTTAATCATGTGTGTAAAATATCGTAATAAAGTGATCAACGACAATGTTTCAAACCGGTTAAGGGAAATGTTTGAGTTTATTGCTCCAAAATACAACATTACCTTAGAAGAATGGAATCACGATGTTGATCATGTACATATATTGTTTAGAGGTCAGCCAAACACCGAAATCAGTAAGTTTATAAATGCTTACAAATCGGCAAGCAGCAGACGTATAAAGAACGAATATCCGTGGATCCGCAAATCATTGTGGAAGGAAATGTTCTGGTCACAGAGCTATTGTCTTATAAGCACGGGCGGTGTGACGGTTGATGTTATAAAACAATACATACAATCACAGGGGAGGGCATCTGATGGCAAATAAGGCTATTGTTTATGCCATATATCCCAACAGCATACAGGACGAACAGCGTCAAAAAACTTTTGGCTGCTGCAGATTTGTATACAATCAGATGCTTACGGTCCACCGGGACAGATACAAAGCAGGTGAGAAGCATTTATCCAAAATGTCTGCAAACACATACTGTAATCAACACATAAAACCGGATTATCCGTTCCTTGCGGAGGTAGATAAGTTTGCACTGACAAATGCGGTTTTTAATCTGTCGGACGGATACAAAAGGTTTTTTAAACACCTTGGCGGGCTTCCGAAATATAAAAACAAGCATAAGAGCAAAAAGTCTTATACAACTAATTTTACCAACGGGAATATCGACGTTGGTGACAATTATGTCAAGCTGCCAAAACTCGGCAAAGTAAAGGCTAAAATACACCGCCTGCCAAACGACAACTGGGTAATAAAGTCTGCCACAATCACTCAAAACAGGGATGACACTTATCAGGTATCGGTCTTATTTGAGTATAAAGAAATATCGACTTATACTCCGGCAGCCGCAACGGAAGTAAACACCATTGGGTTGGATTATAAATCTGACGGGCTGTATGTATCCAGTGACGGCGATGTCTGCGGTATGCCGCACTACTATCGCATATCAGCCGGGAGGCTTGCCAAAGCACAACAAAAGCTGAAACACATGACCATTGGCAGCAACAATTATAATAAACAGCAAAAACGGATTGCCAAAATCCACAGACATACGGCAAATCAGAGAAAAGATTTTCTGCAAAAAGAGTCTACCGCGATAACCAAACGGTATCCTTATGTATGTGTGGAAGATCTTAACATGAAGGCGATGTCAAACAAAGGTTTTGGCAACGGCAAAGCCACTCTTGATAACGGCAACGGCATGTTCCTTAAAATGCTTGACTATAAGCTGCATGACAGGGGTGGTTGTCTTGTAAAGGTAGGCAAGTTCTTCCCGTCAAGCCAGTTGTGTAACTGCTGCGGATTCAGGAACCCCACCTTAAAAGATCTGACGATTAAACATTGGGATTGCCCTAATTGTGGGACGAAAAACATAGACAGGGACATCAATGCCGCGCAAAACATAAAAAAAGAAGGCCTTAGACTTTTATCAGCCTAAGACCTTTAGATTTAGTAGGTGAGGAACTCGCCAAACTTATACGCTTGTGGAGATTTTGGGAAAACTGCCAAATAGGTGTGACAATAACCGAGGTCGTTGAAACAAGAAGCTCCGACTTCAACGAAGTAAGTCGGAGTAGTTCACTATTTCAGGGCAAGCGCAGGAATTGTATCTGGACTTATCCTACCATATAATGACCCTGTAATCAAGAATCGACGCCGGTGTCACAGGGTTGTTTCATGAAGCCCTGTGGAGCTGTGAGATGCTTTTGCTTGCTGCGAATAATTAACTAAGGCCGATATTTTCTCTCGATGAATCCGCAAGGTGTTGAAAAAAGCGCAAAATCCCCCATCTATGCGTTGTTATTTTTTGACAAGGGTTCTCTACGGTTTAGTAGAAACTCTTAATCTCCTTGAACATATACTGCTTCAGCAATTGTTCATCATCGTTAAGCAAATCCATGAGTTCGCTTATGGGAGATTCTGTCTGCTGATGGATTTGTATCAACCTCAAAATATTCAACGCAAATTTTCTGATGAGAGCTAAATTATTTGCCGACTTTTTGGCAGGTGAGCGGTCTTCCCGGAATGTATCATCCAAAACATGATGCAGACGATTCTCGATAGCCCAATGCCCTCGCTTGTAGCGTCCCATCTCTTCGGCAGTCATCTCCTTATTGGATACGATCCCCACCACTTGGATGTCATCCTTTTCTCTGTCACCCCTTGCTGGCGAGGGCTGCCTGGCTGAACCCTCACTAAGAAATTTCTCCTTAGTTGGGGTGATATCATTTCCCTCCTTATCTCGCACGCAAAGGATTCGAACCTGTTCCACATAACCAATACTTTTCAAAAACGGCCATTCATCTGTCGCCTTTGAAAGATACGATGTGTCATTGATAACCCTATATTCCCTATATTCATAACGATCTCGATTTTTTTCTTTGTATGATGCCTCATCATACTTCGCCAGGACATCCGGATACTTTGTCCTGTACAGACGATTTTTCTTAGAGCACTCCTTGTCTTCCTTCATTTTCTCAAACAAGCGAACAATCTCATCATAGCTGGTCGGCTGATTTTTCTTAAGCATCATAACAAAATGTCCTCCCTGGCGAGAGATTTGCTCCATCACGTTTGTCTGTGTGTTGAGGGCGTCTGCCTTAATTGCTTTGCCATCTACCGCCAAATGAGTTCCCTTCGTATTGACAATTGTCCCAACCCACTCTACAAAAGCGAATAAGAATAGCTCAAAGTCCATATTGCTCAAGAGTCGAGAAACCGTGGAAAGAGATGCAATCCCATTCGGTAAAGGCACTCCGTTCTTTTCCAAAAACTTCACCTTGCGCTGGCACCAGAGGAGACACCTGCGCAAAGTTGTATGGCCTGTCACATAACCGATGACAAGGTAGGTCAGTACAGCGGCTAATTCATGCTTTTTCATGCGTGGACTGCGTGGATCCTCTACTGACTTCATCACATCATAAAGCGGTTTGGCAGAAAATGTGTTTTTTTCAGACCTCCATGTTTAGTTTTTCTATAAGTTTCTGCTGCTCAGCACTGATTTTTGAGATTACTTTCTCTTTCCCCATAGAAAGCAAATATATGCCTTTCAAAGGTTCCAGGCTTCTTATGTCTACCCCGTATTCTTTGAAGAAACGTCTGCTCAGAGATGCCGCTTGTGCATTGAATTGATGATGGTAATCTTCTTTGCTCTTTAATCCACTCGTTCGCAGATAGCTGTTTGAGGACCAATCACAAATGATAATTCTGAGAACATCTTCCCACTCATCCCCTAACGGCTTTTTCCATCCTGTTGGGCACAAATCCCACACAGCCTTTGAGAACCCGTATTCCCAAACCTCGATATCTGTCAAATCTACCTTCCTCTTGTTGCTTCGGACAATCCCTTCCGGCGTTATTGTACCGATGTAGGTATCCACTGGTTGAGGATATTTTTTTCCTGGCACTCTCCGAGATGTCCGCTTATACAGATAATAGGCATCTCCCTTCTTCTTAATCGTCGTTCCTCGTTCCCGGTACTTCTGTACCCAATCCGGATAAACTTTTTCTGTTACTTGCATAACATCTCCTTTCCGTATAGGTGGCGTATACCTATACTATAAAGGTGTTATACCTCTACAAAGAGAAAAAGTCGAAGGTTATGAACACTATTGTATAGCATCCATAACCCTCGATAATACTTGACCTAACTATACTTTGTTTTTTTCTTCATGAAACAACCCTGCCGGTGTCAAGCAAGAGGATTCGCTGCCGGTGCCAGGCAAGAGGATAGCAGGGCTGGCAGCAGGAAAACGGAAGGAAATCAATGAAGACCGGGAAATAAGGAGGAAACTTAGGATGGGTGAGAATTACAAAGGCAGATTGTGTATTGCAACAGGAGCTGCACGTGGGATTGGCAAGGCCTGTGCGGTGAAATTTGCGCAATATGGGGCAGATGTGATTATGGTGGATGTGAATGAGAAGCTGCTGGAGGAATCCGCAGCCGAGATCGCCCGGGATTATGGAGTGAAAACCTATGCCTATGCCCTGGATATCAGCAATTTTCAGGCATGTGAAGACTTTTTCTCAGATGTGAAGGCCAAAATCGGCGTGGTGGATGTTCTTGCTAATTGTGCCGGGATTACGGTAGCCAGACATATGATAGATCTGACGCCCGGGGAATGGGAAAGAGTCATAAATGTGAATCTGCGGGGCACCTGGTTTTTCAGCCAGCTATTTGCCAAACAGCTTAGAGACTCAGACAAGAAGAAGGGGAATATTGTGACGATTTCCTCCCAAGCCTCCAAGATAGGAGAGTCGGCCAACGGAGTTTATTCTATCTCGAAGGCAGGACTGAATTCCCTAACCCAGGTTCTGGGGCTGGAGTATGCCCAGTATGGCATCTCTGTCGCAGCCGTATGTCCGGGCTATGTGAATACAGAGATGGTTCAGGAGGTTTTTCAAAAGCGTTCCATAGTGGAAGGCAAAACTCCCCAGGAATATGAGCGGGAGCTGACGAAGGACGTGGCTATGGGAAGAATGTGTCAGCCGGAGGAGGTGGCAGATCTGATGGCCTTCCTTGCCGGGGGAAGGGCAGATTATATCACCGGGGTTACTGTGACCATTGCCGGTGGAAAGACCCTGATCTGACTGGAAGGAGAACGGAGAAGATGGAATTAGCAATTTGCACAGATGTGTATGCGGATCTTTCGTATAGGGAAATGTTGGATAAGGTGAAAAGTCTTGGAATCAACGCTGTTGAGATGACAGCCGGAGGTTGGGGAGCCAGAACTCATGTCAATACAGAGGAATTACTGACAGACGAGGAAAAAAGAAGGGCTTTTCTGGCTGAATTGGAAACAAGAGGAATGCGGATTTCCGCCTTAAATATGTCCGGTAATCCTCTTTGGCCCAGTGAGGAAGATACTTGTCCAAACTGGATTACATCTACGATGAGCTTGGGTGGTTGGACTGCCGGAGCCTATGAGTATCAATGGAAAACTACGATCGCTTTCTGGAAGGAACTAATTGCCCATTGCAAGAAATGTGGCGTGGAACAGATTGCCATTGAGGAGTTTCCCGGCAATATGGTGTGGTCTGCAGAAACACTTCTGAAGCTTAGGGAGGCAACGGATCCCATGCTGGGTATCAACTTGGATCCCTCTCATATGATGATTTTGGGTGCGGATCCCATAGCAGCGGCAAGAGCACTGAAAGGATGCATCTTTCATGTACATGGCAAGGATGCCAGAATCGAACGTGGAAAAGCGGATATCAATGGAATACCGGAACCTCGCTTTGTAGAGGATGTGGAGGAACGGAATTGGAATTATGTGGCAGTTGGCTGTGGTCATGACCTGCAGTGGTGGAAGGAATTTTTCTCTGTGGTTCATATGATGGGATACAACGGAGATGTTTCACTGGAAATGGAAGATTTGACCATGACAGTGGATGCAGGGGTAGAGACTTCGATAGAGGCATTAAAACAGACAATCAGCAGATAAGAAAGAAGGAAATTCCATGCCTCCCGACCCCTTTGCCAGGGGCCGGGAGGCATACATGGTGGGGATGTGATAGGGCAGAAGCCTTGAGCAGAAGTTATTTCTCCGCAACGGCCTCAATCTCCACCAGGGCGCCCTTGGGGAGAGCGGCCACCTGAAAGGCAGCCCTGGCGGGACAGACTCCCTGGAAGTATTGACCATATACCTGATTCATGGCATTAAAATCAGAGATGTCCTGCAGCAGGACGGTGGTTTTCACCACCCGTTCCAGGGAAGAACCTGCCTGGTCCAGTATGGCTGCAATATTCTGGATGGACTGGTGGGTTTGCTGCTCAATGGTATCTCCCTTCAGGGATCCGGTGGCGGGATCGATGGGAAGCTGTCCGGATACAAAGATCAAGCTTCCCTCTGTCTCAAGGGCTTGCGCATAGGGACCAATGGCTGCCGGGGCTTTGGTAGATTTGATTTCCTTCATGATCTTAGAACTCCTTTTCTGTTTGGCTTATGGTGGGGGTGCCGTAGGACGGCAGAGGTGTCTCAAGCAGGGGATATTTTCCATCCCATACGATTTTTCGGTAATTATCGCGATCGGTATCCCCTTCTGTAGAGAAGCAGAGAAGGATGGAATTCTCGTCCAGTCGCAGCTGCTGCCGCAGGCCTGCCAGCTGGGGATTTTGCATGATCTCAGCGACTAATCCTGTGGTGACAGCCCCGCTTTCGCCGGAGATGACCCGAGGATCCCTGCCGACGGGATTTCCCAGAATACGCATGCCCTTTGCGGCTATTTGGTCGGGAAGGGACAGGAAGTTATCTGCAAAATGATCCAACTGGTCCCAGCCGATGGTGCAGGGGGTGCCGCAGGCAAGACCTGCCATGATGGTATTCAGATCACCGTCAATATGGTGCAGCTGTCCGTCCCCGGCCTGGGCTGTCCGGAAGATGCAGTCCGCCTGATGGGGCTCCACAATGGTCAGGATGGGCTTGTCGGATTTGTAATAATCTGTGAAAAATCCGGTAAGGGCGCCTGCCATGGCGCCGACCCCGGCTTGCAGGAAAATATGGGTAGGCTTTTGCCCCTCCCCCAGCTGCTGCAGGGCTTCCAAGGCCATGGTAGTGTATCCCTGCATGATCCAGCAGGGAATTTCCTCATATCCCGGCCAGGCAGTGTCCTGGACAAGAACCCAGCCATATTCCTCCTGGCATTTTGCGGCAAATTGCACGGCTTCGTCATAGGTCAGATCTGTGATTTCTGCCTGAGCTCCCAAGGCTCGTATGTTCTCCAGCCGTTCCCTTACACTTCCCTTTGGCATATAGACCACAGCCTTCTGGCCCAACATGCGGGCCGTCCAGGCAATTCCTCGTCCGTGGTTGCCGTCCGTGGCGGTGACAAAGGTCAGCTCTCCCAATGCCTGTCTGGTCTCAGGGCTGGTCAGGGCCTCGTAATCCATATCTTTGATATCCCTTCCCAGATGCCGGGAAATATATTTTCCGATACAGAAACTGCCTCCCAGACTTTTAAAGGCATTGAGTCCGAAACGATAACTTTCATCCTTGACATAGAGACCCTTTAGCCCCAGATGCTGAGCCGTATCCCGCAGGTTGACCAGGGGAGTAGGCTGATAGGAGGGAAAGGACCGATGATAGCCCAGGGCAGTTTCTGCCACTGAGTATCCGAATAGGGCGGCTTTTTCGTAGTCCTCACTGATGTGAGGATTGGATACCCATCGAATTTCTTCTCTCATTCTTACTCCTCCTCGATCTTGCACCATTCCAGAATCGTGTGGGCCAATATCCTGACCGCATTCAGATAATCCTCGATGCGGACATATTCGCTGTTGGCATGCATCTGCTCCGTCAGTCCGGGCCCGAAGATGACCGTGGGGGTATTTCCATACTTGACAAGATGACGAATGTCAGCGGCTCCCTGGCGTCCGGCCAGCTGGGGGTTATCTCCCATAACCTCGGTATAAGCCCTGCTTAGGGCAGACACAATCGGGCTGTCCAGGGGAATCGCGCAGGGATCGGCATAATAACCCTTGAAGAGGATAAGGGGGGGATGATCCCTTAGCCAGTCGCTGTGATCGGCGGCATATGCCTGGACAAAATGGATAAAATCCTGCATTACCGCCTGGTTATCCTCACTGGGAACCGTGGCCATAGATCCGGTCAGCACACAGCTGTCCGGGAAAGCACTTGCATAAGTCCCGCATTGGAACTGCCCTACCATACAAGGGATGGAGGAGAGGATGTCCGGATACAGGGGGTCAGAGATGGTGGCAACCCGCTGCTGTTCGTAGGCATCCACGGCCTGCTTGACAATATATCCCAGGTCAATGGCATTCACCCCTTCGAATCTTCGCTGGATGCCGGCCGCCTTTCCCTGGACGGTTATTTCCCACCAGATTCGGCCGATGGAGCCGGGATTAATTCCCATGCTGGAGGTCTCGCAGCAGATACCGGCATCCGCCTTGTAGCCCTTCATGACACAGGCCAGGGTTCCGTTGCCGGTCAGTTCCTCGTCCATGACATATTCGGAAATAATATCTCCCTTGAGCCTTATGCCGCTCTCCTTGATGGCCTGGATGGCCATGGTCATGGCTGCAACTCCGGATTTCATATCGGAAGTGCCCCGTCCGTACATTTTACCATCGACGATATGAGCGGACCAGCAGGGCTCGATCCAGCTCTCTTCCGGTCCCTCCGGCACCACATCAATATGCCCATTGAAGAGCAGGGAGGGGCCACCGCCGGTTCCCTTCCATTGAGCTACAACATTGGGTCTGTCCCTATAATCTTGAGCAGGCTCTACAAAAGCAGGATGTTTGCGGAGCTCCTCCAGAGAGGGAATAAAATAATCCACCTCCAACCCCATATCCTGTAGATAAGAGCTGATAAAATCCTGCACCTCTTTTTCCTGTCCGGTTACACTGGGAATCTGGATGATCCTCCGAAGAAATTCCACCTGTTCTTCCCTGTGACCGGACAGCCAGTCATCTACTTTTTTCCGATACATCTTACAATCCTCCTCACTTTTCTTTCTGCCGTCTGGTGCCCTTATTATAGCATTGCACTCCCGGGGGCTTCATTATCCCCTTGAGACAAAAGAAATGGATATAAAATTGGTTTTATGCTACAATGAAGGCAAGGATTGGAAGAATGGTGCTGACAAGAGGGATTCCCGGAGGATAGAAGAAATGAGGCTGACCATACAGGAAGCAATGCATGTAACACCCCTAAAAGAGGCTGTGGTTCTGGCGGGACAGGACAACCTGGACCGTGAGATCCGTAATGTGAATATCGTTGAGGTTCCGGATACCGTTCGGTGGATGCGGGGGGGTGAGATTCTATTTTCCTCCGGATTTGCCTTCTCCGGAGACGGGCAGAAGGGTGTTGCTCTCCTGGCTACTTTGAAAAGTCATGATATTACTGCCCTGGTATTAAAACCGGGTCCTTATATGGCACGGGTACCCCGGGAGATGATCAGCTATGCACAGAAAATCGGATTTCCCTTGCTGCAAGTGCCGGAAAATATGCCTTTTAACGACTGTATCGATGCCATCAGCGCCCTATTGATGGGATCCAAATTGGCCGGACTTGGTGTGAAACCCACCTTTTATTTCACGGAGAGAGGACATTTTGTAGTTTCAGAGCAATTCAAGAAAATCTGCGGGATTTTGGCAGAAAAGCTGGGATATCCGGTTCTCTTTCTGTCGGAGGTCGGAGAGCTTGTGATCTCCTTTGCACCTGGTCAGACGCAGCAAGAAGAGACAGGAGAGACCACTTTTCAGCGGACCCTGGCGCATTGGCAGGAGAAGTACGAGCTGGAACCGGTGTCCCCGGAGGGTCGGGTACAGGGTTATTTGGCGGTCAGAAGGGGGGAGGCTTTTCCCACGGAGAGTCAGAAAAGCCTGCTGGAATATACGGCGATTTTGGCTGCATCAGAGATGCAAGACGAGCAGCGCTATCTGGAGCAGAAACGACAGCAGGGGAGCGAACTGTTGAAGTCCTTGATTGCCGGGGATTATGGAGAACCCCTGACCTTGGAGCGAAGATGTGAGAGGGCGGATTTTCAGCCTAGGGAATCCTATATCGCCTTCGCCCTGACCCTGGCCATTGACGACTCAGCCCCGGCGGAGTATGGGGCAACCTGTCGCAAATACAAAGAAATCAGTGCTGCGATTACACGCAGAGTCCAGCGGCGGCAGGCAAGGGTCCTGATCACGGAGGTTCAGGAGCTGATGGTGGGACTTCTAAGCTTCCCGGGGAAACCTCAGGCGGAGGCTGCAGGAAAGGAACTGCTGACAGGGCTTTTGAGCGATTTCAAGAGGAGAGAGCTTTTTCCGATGATAGGTATTTCTCCCCAGCAGAAGGGGGTAGAGGCGGTGGCTCATGCAGTGGACCAGGCTCGAGAGGCATTGAAGATTAGAATTCGGCTGGGGCAGGGGAATAATCCGGTCAGTTTGTCGGAGCTTGGCGTCTATCGACTTTTGGCGGAATGGAAGGATTCCAAGGCTATGGAAGAATTCTGTCAGGAGCAGCTGAACCCCATATTGGAGGCGGAACACGGAGAGGAGCTCTTGAACACCTTGGAGGACTATTATAATAATGTTTGCAATCTGCGCAAAACTTCGGAAAATCTCTTCCTCCATAAGAATTCTGTAAAATACCGGCTTTTGCGGATCAATCAATTGCTGGGGAAGGACATTATGGATCCGGATGTGTGCATGAATCTGCGCTTGTGTATGAAATACAGACACATGAAATGAGAAAACAAAATCAACCCGTGTCCTGGGATTCTTCCTGGGCGGTGATTTGTGTAGAGTAAACAAATCACCGCTCTTTTCTTTTGGTTCTTTGGTATATTATGCAAAGGGTAGAGATATGGTAAGATACCTTCATCAGTTCCTATTGTCCGGACAAGCTGATAGAGGGAACCAAGAAAAATCATAAAAGGGTGTAAAAAACAGAACAAGCCGAGTAGGGAAGAATATACGTTAGAGGAGGATTTTTGCTATGAGTATCAGTACACATGCATATTGGCCAAAAAAGGTAGTAGTGGGAGCAGGAGCAGCACTTACTATCCCAGAGGAGTGTAAGGCCTTTGAGGGGAAAAAGGTCATTTTCTTCACAGACAAGGGAATTGTGAATCTCCCTAAGACGAAGGAAATCATCCAATCCTTGGAGGATGGCGGGTATACCGTGGATGTCTATTGTGATCTGGAGGCCAATCCTACAGATATCACGGTACATCGAGCAGTGGATCATATGAAGGATACCAAGCCGGAAATCATGGTCTGCTACGGAGGCGGTTCTGCTATTGATACCGGTAAGGCAGCGAATGTGGTATACAATCATGGGGGCAAGGTAACAGAATATGACGACCTGTCTGGTGGCGTAGAGAAGATCAAGAACAAGCTGCTTCCCTGCATCTGTATTGCTACGACAGCCGGAACCGGATCTGAGGTATCCTCCTGTTCCGTCATTACAGACACCGCCCGCATGCTGAAGATATGTCTCATGGCACCGGCCATGGTTCCGGATGTCAGCGTGCTGGATCCGGAGGTGACAGTGACCTTGCCGGCCAGTCTGACTGCCTATACCGGGATGGATGCCCTGACTCACTGCATAGAGGCTTATGTATCCAGTGTGGATTTTGAGCCGGGACGGGGCTTTGCAATTCAGGGAATCAAGTGCATCAGCCGCTCCCTGAGAAAAGCGGTGCTCCAGGGGGATGACATCAAGGCCCGCCAGGACGTTCTGGTAGGCTCCGCCTGTGGCGCTATGGCTTTCAACAACAATTTCCTGGGAAGCGTACATGGTCTGGCCCATCAGCTGAGCTCTGTTTGCAATATGCCCCATGGCTTGGCCAACGCTATGATGCTGGGACCGGTGATGAAATGGAACATTCCTGCCAACATGGAGGCCTTTGCGGACATTGCGGAGGCTATGGGAGCGGACATTCACGGTCTGTCCTTGCGAGAAGCAGCGGAAAAGGCAGTGGAGCTGGTGAAGATCCTGTCGGAGGATGTGGGAATTCCTACCCATCTGTCCGAGTGTGGGGTTACCATGGATCACATGGACGATCTGGTGGAGCGAGCCTATCTGGATCATAACAACCTGACCAATCCCCGAAGACCCCAGCCCAATCCGACTCCTATTCCCAAAGATATCATTCGCAAGCTGTATATGGAGGTTTTTTGACAGGAGAAGAGATGAGATGAAGGAAGGAAAAGGAGCAGTCTCAAAATTCTGGTATGCGGTCATCCAGATCATGGTTTGGGGCGGGTTCGGCTTGATTCTCTGTTATTGCAGCAACTTTATGAAATCCATGGACTTTGCTGACAGTCATGTCAGCATCGTCCTTGGGACGGGTACAGCGGTATCTGTGCTGGCCCAGCTGCTGCTGGCAGAGCTGATCCAGCGAGTGAAGAGCTTGACCACGGCAGGCACCCTGGTTTTGCAGGGAGCTGTATTAGTAGCAGGGGGGATTTTGATGCTTCAAAATTCCCATCCGATCCTGGCGGTCCTAGGAATTTGCATGGGTTGTGTGGTGGTGCAGACTACTCCCTCCCTGGCCAACGCTTTGGCCACGGAAAGTGACCAGATGGGGCAATCGGTCAATTATCCCATCGCCAGAGGGCTGGGATCCCTGGCTTACAGTCTGATTAGCTTCCTGGCAGGTCAGTTCATCGGCAAGACCGGAATTGTGGTCATTCCCCTGATGACCCTCCTGGTGGGAGGAGTCTTATGCCTGGCAGCCCTGTGTTTTGCCCACACATCCGGACACAGCCGATTGGAGAAGCCCAACCGGGAATCTCAGACTCCGGAACCGGATGAGGCCGGAAGGGGATTTTTCAAGAAGTATCCTGGCCTGGTATTTTTTCTTATGGGAAGTATTCTTTTATATACCAATCATAGCTTTGTCAGTACCTTTATGCAACAAATTATGTCGGCTAAGGGAGCAGGCGCCGGCCAGCAGGGAATCGCCATCGCCATTTCCGGCCTGATGGAGCTTCCTGCCATGTTTGGCTTCGCCTGTCTGTTAAGGAAGGCTCCCTGCGCCAAATGGCTGAGAATCTCCTGTATCTGCTTTGCCATCAAGGCAATTCTGACCTTGGCGGCACCCAATGCTCTATGGGTCTATGTGGCACAGATTTTCCAGATGGGTGGATTTGCTACTTACCAGGTAGGCTCCGTGGAATATGTGGGGACAGTGATAGAAGCAGAGGACGCGGTACGCGGGCAGACCTATTTGGCGACAACCCTGACCGCCGGTTCCCTGATTGCCTTCTGTGTCGGGGGATTTATCTGCCAATATGCCGGTGTCAGCGTGATGCTGACGGCAGCGGTGGCCTTGTCCTTGCTGGGAAGTCTTTTGGTCTTCCGGTCGACGGCAATCAACCAGAGCTGCAGGGGGCAAAATAGCTAATTATGGAATTTGGAGGTTTGAATATGGGTAATCTGGAAGTGAACATTGGCAATCTTCATTTAAACAATCCCCTTATGGTGGGCTCGGCGACACCGACCTGGAACGGAGCCCATAGCAGCAAGGCCTGCTTGAAGGGGGCAGGAGCTGCTGTCCTTAAGACCTTGTGTCCTGCCGGGGAGGACAATTACAGACATCCCCAGGATGGCCGCTTCTCGGTGGTGAAATCCGGCAGCAAGCCGGTAGGCATGATTAATATTGAGATTTTTAGTACCTTTCAGGAAGAGCAATGGATCAGCAAGGAGCTGGTGGAGGCCAAGAAAAATGGAGCCACGATCATAGCCAGCACCCTGGCTGCCCAGGATCCGGCCCTTACTGCCCAATTGATCCGGGATGTAGAGGCAACCGGGCTGGTGGATGCCATAGAGCTGAACAATTCCTGTCCCATGCATGTCAGCATGAGAGACTGGAATGTGGTGGCTCTGACGGTAGAACAGGTAAGTGCTGCCCGCAAGGCAAGCAAGCTGCCCTTGCTGGTCAAATTCCCCAGCACCCTGTCTACCCTTGCCGATCCGGTGAAGGCAGCCCAAGCTTGTGGTGCGGATGGAGTGGTTTTGTGCAATTCCATGAGCGGATTTGCAGGGGTGGATATCCAGACCGGAAAGCCCATTCTCGGAACAATGGGGGGTTATTCCGGGGCGGCCATTAAGCCCTTGATCCAGGCAAAGGTTATCGAATGTGCCCAGGCCTGCGATATCCCCATTGTGGCTGTGGGAGGGATTAATTCTTGGCAGGATGTGGTGGAATATATCATGCTGGGAGCCTCCTGCGTGCAGGTGGTTTCCGCCGTGATGTGGCAGGGATATGAGGTTCTGGATCAGTGGAATCAGAAGATAGGGGAATTCATGGATGCCAAGGGATATAAGACCCTGGAAAGCATGCGGGGCGTGGCGCTCCCCTTTATCGGAGATTATGACAGCGTCCTACAGCAACCTCCCCATGTGGCACAGATGGATCCGGACCTGTGTGTTAATTGCGAAAAGTGTGTGAAAACCTGCTTCTATGACGCAATCTCCAAGGGGAATGACAGGATGCAGGTGGACCCCAACAAGTGTGATGGCTGCGGACTTTGCACCCAGCTTTGCCCCAAGGGGGCAGTTAGGCTTTACCCAAAGGAGAGATGAGAATGGAAAAACATAGATTCAGCCAGTATATCAATGGAAAGCTGGTGGAGGGGGAAGGCCGGGAAATTGATGTAATCTGTCCCGGCAATAATGAGATTATCACTTATTTCAAGACTGCCAGCGCAGGGCAGGCTCTGGAGGCTTTGGAGGCGGCAGAGCAAGCTTTCCCCGCCTGGTCTCGTCTGTCTGTGGACCAGCGTGGTGAGTGGATGCTGAAACTGCAGCAGGCTATTATCGCAGAGCAGGAGTCCTTACTTCAGCTCTTAATGTTGGAAACCGGAAAACTTCGTGCAGATGCCCAGGATGAGATCAATAACCTGATCAACTGCTTCAGCTTTTGCCTGGAGACTGCCAAGGGATATTATGACGAAACCATCCGGGATGAGAGCGGAAGCTGTTTTAATTTGATGGTGCGGGAACCGCTGGGAGTTGTTGTAGGATACTTGGCCTGGAATTTTCCCTTGCACAATGTGTCAGCCAAGATCGGGCCTGTCCTAGCCTCCGGGTGTACCGCTGTTCTGAAGCCGGCCACAAAAACGCCTCTTTCCACCTTGTACCTGGGAGAGATTATGGCAAAAATCGGATTCCCGGCAGGTGTCATCAATTTTGTGGCCGGATCTGCAGGGGAGATAGGCACGGTTTTGACCCAGAGCAAGATTCCGGCTCTGATCAGCCTGATTGGTTCGTCTGAAGCCGGAAGAAAGCTGATCAGAGATTCAGCCACCTCCATCAAGCGCTTCTCCCTGGAATTAGGAGGAAATGCCCCCTTTATCGTAACGCCTCATGCCTGCCTGCAGGAAGCCGTGGATCGCTGTGTGGGATCGCAGAGATATGTAGCCAGCCAGAATTGTACCGGTGTCCAGAGGGTGATCGTCCATGAGACGGTATATGAGCAATTCCTGAAAATGGTTCTGGACCAGGGAAGGGATGTGCGGTGCGGCACCGGGGACGAGCCGGATTGCAACATGGGACCCATGATTACCGAGGCCTCTGTGGAAAGAATGGAAGCCCTGGTAGCGGATGCTGTGGAAAAGGGAGGTAAGGTGATTCTGGGTGGAAGCCGTCCGGCAGACAAGAAGAGGGGATTTTATTTCCTTCCTACCTTTATTACAGATGTTACCCGTGATATGCGCATCTTCCGGGAGGAGATCTTTGGCCCTATCTGTGCCATTATGACCTATCGAACCATGGAGGAAGCCATCGACATCGCCAACGATACAGAATATGGACTTACGGCCTATGTATGGAGCCATAATGCGGATGAGATCACGAAATATGCCAGAGCCTTGCGCTTTGGGACAATCAGTGTCAACGGCGGCTGTGACGGGGTCCATATGCCCCATGGAGGAATCAAGGAAAGCGGCGTGGGCAAGGACGGAGGACGCTGGTCCATGGAGGAATATTACTATGCCAAAGGCATTCGACTGAGAATGCAGCTGTAAATAGGGGATCGCTTTAGAATGAGAGAATAGGACGAAGAACGCCTGCAAATCATCGAGGACTAGGGATGTTACAAACCAACATTCCTAGTCCTCGTTTTTTTCACGTACTTTTAACACGAGTCGGCTTGTCGCTTTTACAGAGGCCCTGTAAAATGCTTTTGTAAAGAAAGGAGTTTTGCGTCTATGCTGGAATTAAACCATATTCAAAAGGCCTTCGACGGCCTGCCGGTGTTGCGGGACATTTCCCTGCAGGTGGAGGAGGGGGAGATCGTGTCCATCCTGGGACCCTCCGGCTGCGGGAAGACCACCCTGCTGAACCTGATTCTGGGCATTGTGGAGGCGGACAGCGGTTCGATCCGATATAAGGGAGAGGATCTGACGGCTACGCCTATGGAGAAGAGGGGCTTCAATATTGTTTTTCAGGATTATGCCCTCTTTCCCAATCTGAACGTGCGTAAGAATATTACCTATGGTCTGAAGAATAAGCCTGGCGTGTCCACCAGGCAGGAGGTGGAGGACCTCATCGACCTGCTGGATCTGCGGGACCAGCTGGATAAGGGGATTGACCAGCTCTCCGGCGGGCAGAAGCAAAGGGTGGCGCTGGCCAGAACCCTGGTGATGAAGCCCAGGATCCTCCTGCTGGACGAGCCCCTGTCCGCCTTGGATGGGGTGATCAAGGAGTCCATCAAGGAGCGGATTCGGACCATCGCCCGGGAGTATCATCTGACCACCATCATCGTGACCCATGATCCGGAGGAGGCCTTGACCCTGTCGGATCGGGTGCTGATCATCGAAAAGGGTGTCATCGCTCAATATGGTCGTCCCAGCCAGATTATCCACCAGCCGGAGAATGATTTCGTCCGAAAATTCATCCTGAATCAGCTGGAGATTAAGAGAAATAACATCTATGCCCTCTTTGGGGATCGGGTGACCACAGAATCGGTGGGGGCGGTAGGCGCATGAATGATGACACAAGAGAGGGCAGAAAAGAGGGCAGAAAAGAGGGCACAAAAGGGAGCAGAAAAGAGGGCACAGAAGGGCGCAGAAAAGAGGGCACAGAAGGGCGCAGAAAAGCGGAGGCGGAACAATCTGCAAAACAAGGGGTAAGGCGGCACACAAGAAAGCGCAGGAATTTACAGAAGAATGGGGAACTGCGCTGCATTTTCCTCTTGCTGCTGGTGGTCTTTGCCATCTTCCTGGTGATTCCGGTGCTGGGTGTCTTTGCCAAATCCTTCTGGGACGGCTCCCATCTGACCTTGACCTACTACGGGGATGTCCTGACCGGCAGGAACTTTCTGGGGGCCTTGGGGAACAGCTTTCGGGTAGCGGGAGCCGCGGCGGTGGTGGCGGTGGCTATTGCCTTTGTATTTGCCTTCGCCATTCATTACACCCGCCTGCCTCGCTGGGTCAAGGGCTTATTGCGGGGGGCAGCCCTGCTTCCCATGTTCCTGCCCACCATCACCTATGGCTTTGCCATTATCTATTCCTTCGGAAAACAGGGACTTTTGACCCGTCTGCTGGGCCGCCAATTCTTCAACCTCTATGGATTCGGAGGCCTGATGGTAGGTTACGTGATCTACACGGTGCCGGTGGCCTTTCTCCTGCTCCACAATACCATGAGCTATGTGGACAAGAAAACCCTGGTGGTGTCCAAAGCCATGGGGGACCATGCCCTGTCCACCTTCCGCATCGCGGTGCTTCGTCCCCTGCTGGGAACCTTCGCCGGGGCCTTCCTTCAGGCCTTTTTCCTGAGCTTTACGGATTTTGGTATTCCGGCCTCGGTAGGGGGCAAATACGATGTCATCGCCACGGTTCTCTATAATGAGATGCTAGGTGGGGTGCCGGACTTTCATCGGGGTGCGGTGGTAGCTGTGATCATGCTTCTGCCCTCCATCGGCAGTGTCCTTTTGCTGCGATATCTGGAGCGCTTTAATATCCGCTATGACAGGATCACGGATGCGGATCTGACGCGCAATCCCCTGCGGGATGGGATCTGGGGCATATCCGGCGGCCTGCTGGCTTTGGCTCTGCTGTCCGTCTTCGCCGTCCTCTTTGTGGTGCCTCTGGTGCAGAACTGGCCCTATCAAGCCAGCCTGACCTGGGAGCATTTTCGAGAAGTATTCGCCGACAGCGAGCTGGTGACGGTCTTCCGGCATTCCCTGCTTATGTCGTTGCTGACAGCCTTCTTCGGGTCCCTGGTGGCTTATGGGGCAGCCTTGATCACGGCGCGCAGCCATCTTTCCCGGGCCTGCAAGCAGACGGTAGATTCCATCGCCCTTTTGACCAATACCATCCCAGGCATGGTGCTGGGTTTGGCCTTCCTATTTCAATTCTCAGGGACTTCCCTGCAGAATACTTTTGTTCTGATGATTTCGTGCAATATAGTGCATTATTTTTCTACACCCTACCTTATGATGAAGAATGCTTTGTCCAAAATGAATGCAGGGTGGGAGACCACAGGCATGCTGATGGGAGACAGCTGGGGCAAGACCATTGTGCGGGTCATCACCCCCAATGCAGCTTCCAGTCTCCTGGAGGTCTTCAGTTATTACTTTACCAATTCCATGGTAACCATCAGTGCCCTGGTCTTCCTGGCCGGAGCCCGGACCATGGTATTGACAACCAAAATCAAGCAGCTGCAGTATGTCAATAAATACAATGAGGTATTCGTCCTGTCCTTGCTGATTTTGCTTACCAATCTGGTAGCCAAGCTGGTATTTTCCCGTCTGTCCGCCCTTGCGGCAGGACGCAGGAAGAAATGAATGAACCAAATGAAGAATGAGCCAAGAAAAGAAGAGGAGAAAAAACATGAAGTGGAACAAAATGATGGCAACTTGTCTGACGGTGGCGCTGAGCGCCGGAATGCTGGCCGGATGCGGAAGCACCGATAAGAGCAGCGATAAGAGCACCAATGCGTCCTCTGCGATGGGAAGCCAGGCTTCCTCGGGAACTGCTGACGCAGAGCAGGTGATTATCTATTCTAATGCTGACGATGAGGCTATTAGGGCTATGACAGATGCCCTGGATAACAATAGCTACAAGGGCCAGTATGTCTTTGAAACCTTCGGGACCTCAGAGCTGGGAGGCAAGCTGCTGGCTGAGGGGACCAATCTGGAGGCAGATATGGTCACCATGAGCACCTTCTACCTCCAAAGTGCGCAGGAACAGAATCAGATGTTCCTTCCCCTGGATTTTGATGTCAATACTCTGGAGACCGTACCGGATTATACGGCTCCCATTACCTCCCAGGAGGGTGCTATTATCGTGAATACAGAGCTGCTGGAGGAAAATAACCTTCCTATGCCTACCTGCCTGAAGGATCTGACCAATTCGGTTTATCAGGGCTTCCTGGCTGTGACAGATGTTCAATCTTCCTCTACCGCTTGGCTGCTTATGCAGGCCTTGGTATCCGAATATGGAGAGGACGGGGCCCAGGAAGTCCTGCATGATATCTATGTCAATGCCGGTGACCATATAGAATCCTCCGGGTCTGCTCCCCTGAAGCTGTGTGAGGCCGGAGAGGTAGCTTTGGGCTTTGGTCTGAGACACCAGGCCGTGGCTGCCAAGGCAGAGGGCCTGCCGATTGACTATGTGGATCCCACCGAGGGCAATTTCTCCCTGACGGAGTCTGTGGCTGTCCTGGACAAGGGGGACAAGACCAATGCCCTGGCTATGAAGATGGCACAATGTATCATTGAAAATGGCAGAGAAGAGCTGCAAGCCAACTACCCCAATCCCCTGTACGAGGGAGAAAGCTCCGACAGCGCCAATAAGTCTGCTTATCCCAAGACCTTCAGCGAACCTTTGACCTTCGAGCTCTATGAGCATCATCAGGAAATCTCCGAGGCAGCAAAGCCTTGAGGGCAGGGGTTAGGGGTTAGTGGTTAGTGGTTAGTGGCTAGGGGTTAGTGGTTAGGGGCTAACAGCCAACCGCCGGTGATGAGATTAGGAGATGAGGGATTGGTATGGTGAAGAGAAATCGATATAAGTTGTTGACGCCGGGGCCTTTGACTACCACGGATTCTGTCAAGGAGGAGATGCTGGTGGATCATTGTACCTGGGATGAGGATTATAAGCAGATCACCCAGAGGATCCGGGGGGGACTCTTGCGGCTGGGGCATGTGGAGGAGCCGGAGTATACGGCAGTTCTCATGCAGGGCAGCGGCACCTTTGGAGTAGAATCTGTCCTGACCAGTGTGGTGGGTAGGAAGGACAAGGTCTTGATTGCAGCCAATGGGGCCTATGGGAAGCGGATGGCGGATATCTGCGAGCATGCGGGGATTGCCTACACCCTCTATGAGCAGCGCAATGACAGGTGTCCGGATCCGGCCACCATCGCAGGACTGCTGGAAGGGGATCCTGCCTTGACCCATGTATCTATGGTCCATAGTGAGACCACCAGCGGCATCTTAAATGATATCGAAGCCGTGGGCCAGGTGGTGAAGGCGGCAGGAAAGACCTTTCTTGTGGATGCTATGTCCAGCTTTGGGGGCGTGGACATCCCCCTGAAGGATTGGGGAATTGATTTCCTGATTTCCAGTGCCAATAAGTGCATCCAGGGGGTGCCGGGCTTCTCCTTCATTTTGGCCAGGAAGAAGAAGCTGGTGGCCAGTGCCGGCAATGCCCGTTCCCTGTCTCTGGATCTCTATGACCAATGGAAGGGCATGGAAAAGGGAGGCGGGAAATGGCGCTTTACCTCTCCCACCCATGTGGTGCTGGCTTTTGCCAAGGCCATGGAGGAGCTGGAGGCAGAGGGAGGGATTCCCGCCCGTCATGCCCGGTATGAGAAAAACCAAAAGCTGCTGGTAGAATATCTGGGTAAGCTGGGCTTTCAGCCCTACCTGAAAGAGGAGGTGCAGGGCCCCATCATCACGACCTTCTATTATCCCCGGGACAGCCATTTCACCTTTCAGGAGATGTATGAATATATCAAGGAGCGAGGCTATGTTCTCTATCCCGGCAAGGTGATGGAAGCGGAAACCTTCCGGGTGGGCAATATCGGAGAGATCTATCCGGAGGATATAGAGAAGCTGGCAGACATTATGGCGGAATTTCTGCAGGAGGCGGGGGCATGAGGACGAGATTGGTAATTCTGGATTGGGCAGGAACAGCTGTGGATTACGGCTGCTTCGCCCCGGTAAAGGCCTTTGACCGAGCTTTTCGGGCCTGTGGCCTGGAGGCCACCGTGGAAGAGATCCGTAAGCCCATGGGACTGTTGAAAAGGGACCATATCCGCACCATGCTGCAGATGCCCCGTCTGAGAGAGCAATGGGTACAGCAGCAGGGAAGGGAACCGGATGAGGACAGTGTGGAGCAGGTTTATGCCATTTTCGAAGAAACTTTGATGGAGAGCCT
This sequence comes from Coriobacteriaceae bacterium, assembly GCA_963649395.1. GTDB lineage: Bacteria > Bacillota > Clostridia > Lachnospirales > Lachnospiraceae > Scatomonas. The sequence continues at coordinate 29,600 of CAVJHW010000010.1, forward strand.
GGCAGATTATGCCGCTCCCAAGCCGGATACCTTGGAAGGGGTAGCCCGCTTGCGGGCCATGGGTCTGCAGATCGGATCCACTACCGGATATACCGATGCCATGATGGAGGTAGTCACCAGCCGAGCCGCCAGTCAGGGCTATGCCCCGGATGCCTGGTTCTCTCCCGATGCGGTGGGGGGTCTGGGACGGCCCTATCCCTATATGATCTATGAAAATATGCGGAAGTTTTCCATCGCCTCCGTGGAGGAGGTCATCAAGGTAGGTGATACCGCCTCAGATATCCGGGAAGGCAAGCAGGCAGGAGTCATTTCCCTGGGAGTGCTGGAGGGCAGCAGCGTGCTTGGCATGACCCAGGAGGAATATGAAGCTCTTACCCTGGTGGAGAGGCAAGTGATTTTGGATAGAGGAAGACAGATCCTGCTCCAAGCAGGAGCAGACGGTGTCCTGCTCAACCTGGGAGAATTGCCCGGGTGGATAGAAAAACGGGAATAAGGCCACCCGGGAATTGATGAAAGTCTGCTGCTATAATTCTTGCACACGTATCTCCAATGATTTATAATAGTCTCTAAGAGAAGAATAGGTATTTGAGCACCAACAGCGGAAGGTGCCATACATCCGGGCATTTGACTCGGAAATCATGTGGGATGGATGGGGATATGTTACAGAATGAGCTTTTACAAAAACAAACAGTAACACAGCAGATGGTGCAGACGGCCTCCATATTGCAAATGACTACGCAGGAGCTGGAGCAATATCTGCAGGAGCAGGCTTTGGAAAATCCGGTGATGGAGATGGAGGAAGCCTCCCAGCCGGATCTTCCCCAGCAGACAGAGTTGCAAAGGAAGATTGACTGGCTGGAGGAGACGGATTACCAGAATCGGTCCTACTATCAGGAGGAACGCAGGGCTGCAGGCAGCGATGGGGAGATCTGGGACAGGAAGCAGGAGAAGGGCATGACCTTGGCAGAGTATCTGCATCAGCAGGTGGCGCCGGGAGTCTACAGTAGCCAGGAGAGGCGGATCCTGGGATATCTGGCGGAATCTCTGGACAACAGAGGGTATTTTACCGATGGCCTCCAGACAGCTGCGACCATCCTTCATGTGTCAGAGGCCAAGGTGGCAGAGATGCTGAAGGTCATACAGGGTATGGAACCTACCGGGGTCGGGGCGGAGAATCTGCAGGAATGTCTCCTGCTGCAGCTTCGAAGCAGGCAGGAGGATACGGCCTTGGCAGAGAAGCTGGTGGAGTCCTACCTTGCGGAGATCGCCAAGAATCACCTGCAGGTGATCGCCAAGGCTTTGCATGTCTCCGTAGACCAGGTCCAGGCGGCCTGTCGTCAGATTCGCAGCCTTCATCCTAAGCCGGGCAGCGGTTTCCTGGATGGGGAAGCAGCCTCCTACATCCGTCCGGACATCTATGTCATGGAGGAACAAGGGGATGAGGGAAGATTCCGGATCATTGTCCGGGAAGGTACCGGTGCTTCCTTTCAGATCAGCGACTACTACCGACAGCTGGCTAAGGAGACTCAGGACATCCAGGCACGCCAATATTTGAAGGAGAAGCTGTCCCAGGCCTCCTCCCTGGCCCGAGACATAGAGACCCGGAAAATCACCCTCTACCGGGTGGCAGGAGCCATCGTGAACCATCAATCCGCCTTCTTTTCCGGGGAAAGCCCCCATCGCCAGCCCTTGCGCCTGGCAGACCTAGCAGAGGATCTGCAACTGCATGAGTCTACCGTCAGCAGGGCCATGAAAGGGAAATACCTCCAGTGCAGCAGGGGTCTCTTCCCCCTGAAATATTTCCTGACCGGAACAAGGGCAGCTGGTCGGAAGTCGGAGGTTCACAGCCCCCAGGTTCAGCCTTCCCAAGCCTTAACGCCGGAGGAAGTGAAGGAGAAGATTCAAAAGCTGGTAGAGGAGGAAGATAAGAAAAAACCCCTCAGCGACGGGGAGATACAGAAGCGCCTGGAGGAAGAGCAGATTCATCTTGCCCGGCGAACAGTGAATAAATATCGCAAAGAATTGGGAATACCGGATAAAGCCGGAAGAAAAGCCTGGTGAAAAACTAGTTGACAACGTGATTGACTACAAGTACAATCATGGTAACAGGACTCCCCACACCTCTCAACGATGTGTCCCAGGGGAGACATTTTTTTTTTGAAAGCCCCGGACGGCAGACACAAGCTGTGGGATGCTCGCATACCACAGCTTGTGGATATCGGACGGGCAAGCCGGTATCGACAAGTAGCCCGATAGGGCGGATTGTTGATACCGGCGGCGACTGCGGGAGCACGTAGTGCGGAGCAGTCGGCTTTCAT
>CAVJHW010000011.1:0-30404 GCA_963649395.1 Coriobacteriaceae bacterium
GGTTGAAAAGAATGAACTGGAAAGCACAATTTATGAATTGCTTTTGGGAGAGAAGGGCTTGGATGAATGTCTGATCCATTTGGAATATGAGAATCTTGATCTGTTGCCTTCTAATGTGAATTTGGCTGGAGCTGAGATTGAGTTGATTGAGGTGGAAAATAAAGAGTACATCTTAAAGGAACAGATTGATCAGGTTCGGGAAAGTTATGATTATATTATTATTGACTGTCCTCCTTCCTTGAATATGTTAACAGTGAATGCTATGACAACCGCGGATACCATTCTGGTACCTATCCAATGTGAATATTATGCTTTGGAGGGGCTGGCACAGCTGATGAATACTGTGGAGTTGGTGAAGGATAGATTGAATCCCTCCTTGGGGATCGAGGGCGTTGTATTTACTATGTATGATGCGCGGACGAATCTCTCTCTCCAGGTAGCAGAGAATGTGAGGGAGAATCTGAATCAGAAAATCTATAAAACCGTGATTCCTCGAAATGTCCGTCTGGCGGAAGCCCCCAGTTATGGAATGCCTATCATAGATTACGATACGAAATCCGCAGGGGCTGAAAGCTATCGTCAATTAGCCAGAGAAGTGATGGGTATAGAGGAGATGTAAGGTGACAGCTGGAGAAGTCATGGGTATAAGGGAGGATGTAAGGTGACAGTCAGAAAAGGTGGTCTGAATAAGGGGAAGGGTCTGGAAACATTGATCCCTCAAAAAAAGCCGAGGGTTCAGGAGATAGAGGGCAAGGAGCCGGAGGCTAAGGTAGAGGTAGTTGAGAAAATTGTAGAGAAAATCGTAGAAAAACCAGTCGAGGTCCAGGTGAAAGTATCGGAAATCGTTCCAAACAGCCAGCAGCCCAGGAAAGAGTTTGATGAGGATGCCCTGTTAGAATTGTCGGAATCTATTAAACAATTTGGAATTCTGCAGCCCCTTTTGGTGCAAAAGAAGGGAAAATATTACGAGATCATAGCCGGAGAACGTCGATGGAGGGCCGCAAAGCTGGCAGGCTTGAAGACAGCGCCGGTTATTATCAAGGAATTTTCTCCCCAGGAGACGGTGGAGATCTCTCTCATCGAGAATATCCAAAGGGAAAATCTCAACGCCATAGAGGAAGCCTATGCTTACAAGCGTCTTATCGAAGAGTTTCATTTGAAACAGGACGAGGTTGCAGAAAGGGTATCTAAGAGCAGGGCGGCGGTTACCAACTCCATGCGGCTTCTGAAGCTGGAGAAAAGGGTGCAGAAAATGCTGGTGGATGAAATGATTTCCAGCGGTCATGCCCGAGCTATCCTGGGGGTGGAGGATCCGGAGACCCAATATATTCTGGCCCAAAGGGTCTTTGATGAAAAGCTGAGTGTCCGAGAAACGGAAAAATTGGTAAAGCAGCTCACAAATCCCAAAAAACAGGTGGAGAAGGTGGTAGATGAGCAGACAGAGGCCATCTATCAGAAGCTGGAGGAAAAATTGAAGGGAATCGTGGGTACCAAGGTGTCTATCTTGAAAAATAAGGGAAATAAGGGTAAGATAGAGATCGAGTACTATTCCCAGGATGAGCTGGAGCGTATCATAGACTTATTTGAAACCATAAGATAAGGGGAGACATAGAAATGAGCGCGCTATTTGAGAAAATGGGCGTGGATATGGGGTTAATTGTCTTGCTGCTGGTGGTTTTGGTACTCGTGCTGACCGTGATTACTGTCAGCATGTCCATTCGTCTCAGCAGATTGACCAGAAAATATCGCATATTCATGAAGGGAAAGGATGGACAATCTCTGGAAAAAGCCTTTAGCCAGACCTTTCGGGAAATCGACAGGCTGGGGGATTTGGGAGAACGCCACCACCATCACATAGAGAGGCTGACAAAGCAATATAAGAGCACCTTGAATAAATATGGAATTGTAAAATACGATGCCTTCGATGACGTAGGCGGCAAGCTGAGCTTTGCATTAGCTATGCTGGATAGCAACAATTCCGGATTTATCCTGGATGCCATCCATAGCAGAGACAATTGCTTCCTCTATCTCAAGGAGATCGTAAATGGGGAATCCTATATTATGTTAAGCGATGAGGAGATAAGGGCTTTGAAGGAAGCAGTGAATGATTATGAGGAATAAGGCCCTGATGGAACAGGGAATTGCATAAGAAGAGAGAGACCCGCACAGGCGGTGGAACAGCAAGAGGAGGAAAAATAGATGCTGGATATTAAATTTTTGAGAGAAAACCCGGATCTGGTAAGACAGAATATTAAGAATAAATTTCAGGATGAGAAGCTGCCCATGGTGGATGAGGTCATCAGCCTGGATAAGGAGAACAGGGAGATCAAGCAGGAGGTGGAAGCCTTAAGAGCTCAGAGAAATAAGGCTTCCAAGGAAATCGGTAAGCTGATGGGTCAGGGAAAGAAGGAGGAGGCAGAAGAGCTGAAGAAGAATATTGCCGCCTCCGGCGCCCGTATTGAGGAGCTGACTGCCAGGGAGCGGGAAGTGGAGGAGGAATTGAAGAAAAGGATGATGTTCATTCCTCAGATCATTGATCCCTCTGTGCCCATCGGAAAAGATGACAGCGAAAATGTGGAAATTCAGAAATATGGGGAACCCAAGGTGCCGGATTTCGAGATTCCCTACCATACAGATATTATGGAAAGCTTTCATGGAATCGATCTGGACAGTGCCCGGAGGGTGGCCGGCAATGGCTTCTATTATCTGATGGGCGATATTGCAAGACTTCATTCCGCTGTGATTGCTTATGCCAGAGATTTTATGATTGACCGGGGCTTTACCTATTGTGTGCCCCCCTTCATGATCCGCAGCGACGTGGTGACCGGTGTTATGAGCTTCTCGGAAATGGAAGCCATGATGTACAAGATTGAAGGGGAGGATCTCTATCTGATCGGGACCAGTGAGCATTCTATGATCGGAAAATTCATCGATCAGATTCTTCCGGAGAACCATCTGCCTTTGACCTTGACCTCTTATTCCCCCTGCTTCCGAAAGGAAAAGGGAGCCCATGGCCTGGAGGAAAAAGGGGTATATAGAATCCATCAATTTGAGAAGCAGGAGATGATCGTAGTTTGCAAGCCGGAGGACAGTATGACCTGGTATGATAAGCTCTGGCAGAATACGGTAGATCTTTTCCGGTCTATGGATATCCCCGTGAGAACCCTGGAATGCTGTTCCGGTGATCTGGCTGACCTCAAGGTCAAATCCTGCGATGTGGAAGCCTGGTCCCCCCGCCAAAAGAAGTATTTCGAGGTGGGAAGCTGCTCCAACCTGGGAGATGCCCAGGCTCGACGGCTGAAGATCCGGGTACAGGGGGAGAATGGCAAATATCTGGCTCATACCCTGAATAATACCGTAGTGGCACCGCCCCGTATGCTTATCGCCTTCCTGGAGAATAATTTGAATGCAGACGGCACGGTCTCTATTCCTGAGAAGCTCCGTCCTTATATGGGAGGAAAGGAAAAGTTAATACCTGTGAAATGAGAAGAAAGGGAAAGCGGATCCCTGAGAGATGAGAGAAAAGGAAAAGCTAATACCAGTGAGATGAGAGATTTCACTGGAATATGGCTACCGGAAGGGAGGTGTAACCATGCATAAGTATCTAAAATCCATCGGTTTTGGAAAAGTGGAGAGAAAGAGGGAGGTGGATCTCCTTCTGGAGGATGTAAAGAACCACTATGATAAGAAAAATGTAGTGAAAAAAGAGGATGGGCATTTCTTTGTGGAATTGATCAAGGAATACGGCCACGACTGTGGAATCACCCTGTGCGGCGATTATGATGAAAACCATGTCTTCCAGATGGAATACTTCTATCCCTATTTCAGGGGGTCAGAGATTTCCTCCAGGGAGGAGGTTCTGGTGGAAAGACATTCGGACAAGGAGTCCTATGGGGGCCTTTGCGATGATATGCGGGTGGGATTCTCCTTGATCTTTTACCTGATTCATGCCTCCAATTATCTGTCTATCAAGCAAAGAGGGGTCCTGCGGGAGCTCCAGACCTCCCTGACCTTGTCTGGACTGGCGGATTCCGGCACTATCCTCTTCCCTGTCTCCAAGGACAGAATACAGTTGGAGGAGGACAGGAAGCTGTCCCAGCAGAGAAGTTCCCTGATGGCCGCTGCCCGCAACGGGGATGAGGAGGCGATGGAAAGCCTGACCATGGAGGATATTGACATCTACAGCATGATCTCCAGGCGGATTCAATATGAGGATGTCTATACCATTGTGGATTCTCATTTCATGCCCTGCGGCATAGAGTGCGACCAATATAGCATCATGGGAGAGATCACTGGATGCGATACGGCGGTCAATTCCCTCACCGGCGAGAAACTCCACCAGCTCAAGGTGGTATGCAGCGACATCACCCTGGATATCTGCATCAATGAAAAGGACCTGGTGGGAATTCCTGAGGTGGGAAGAAGATTCAAGGGAGGGATATGGCTGCAGGGGATGGTAAATGAACCATAACCGATGGGTGCGTCCTCTGCCTTCCGATGGGGACAGCGGCTCTTTCTCAGTCATTTGGGCTGAGGCAGGGTAGGCAGAGTCTTGTGAGTTGGATGGAAGGGAATCGTCTTATGGAATTAAAGATTCCGGTTGGAATTTCGGATTTTGCCAGGATCCGAAGAGAGCCGGGAACTCTTTCGGGGACTGGAGATTGCAAAAAGGAAGGAAATCTGCGAAAAATGGATGAATCTGATGTTCCCCTGGCTAAGGCCAGTAGTGGCGGATATTATCTCCAGGACCCGCTTCCATGAGTATTTTGGATTTACCCAGGAAGAGGTGAATCGAATTCTGGAAGATGCGGATGCAGGGAAACAAAAGGAAAAGGTGAAGGAATGGTATGATGGCTACCATTTCGGAGATTTTGCTTGCCGGCGGCACCATTTGCCAGAAGGTAGATGAGAACCTGACTTATGAGGAGCTCCATTCCTCAGAGGATAATTTCTGGAGTATTCTCTACTTGTCAGGTTATCTGACGAGAGCCCAGATGTCTGCGATGGGGGATGCGGTGGCTCTTGCTATCCCCAATGCGGAGATTCGGGAGATCTACCAGACGTCGATCCTGCGGTGGTTTACTGATACTGCCAGGACATGGAACAGGAAGGAGCTTTCTGCTGCCGTCTGGGAAGGGAGGAGCAGGGAGCTTACAGAGAGCATGAGCCGCCTCTTGCGCAGAACCATCAGCTACCATGACTACAGGGAGGATTTCTATCATGCATTTCTTGCCGGAATCTTCGCCGGAGCCGGATATGTGGTGGAATCTAACAGGGAGCATGGGGAGGGACGCAGTGATGTGGTGGTTTGTGATCCGGCTCAGGGTCGAGTGGCTGTCTTCTTCGCAAAAGTTTGTAAAGCATACCCTTAACTTTTTTCAAAACAAGCCAGAACTCTTTTGGGGCATATTTTTTGCCGACGGTGTCAAACGCTCCAGCCCACGACAGATTTGCATCCGCCGTCCGGTGCTTTCCATGAAATTTATTAGTGAGGAGGACGGCTGTACAAACATTGGTGAAGGGACTATAATGGGGGGCAGGAGGATAATAGGATGGAAGATTGGAACGGCAGTGCAGAGAACGAGAAGGGGGAAGCCCAGAAGGCTTGCAAAGGAACTGAGAAGGAAGTCCAGAAGGTTTACAAAGGAACTGAGAAGGAGGAAGTCCTGAAGGTCAGTGCAGAGGATGAGAAGCGTGTAAAAGGGATGGGCTTTTTGCGCAATAAGGGGACGGATTTGTTTTCGGCTCGGGTGGTGACAGTGAATGGGAAGATTACGGCAGCCCAGCAGCGTTGCCTGGCAGATGCGGCAGAGCAATTCGGCAACGGGATCCTTACCTTTACTACCCGTCTATCGGTGGAGATACAGGGCATTCCCTATGAGAGAATCGAGGAATTCCAGAATTTTATCGCCAAGGAGGGACTGGCCACGGGGGGTACGGGAGCCAAGGTGAGACCGGTGGTGTCCTGTAAGGGAACTACCTGCCATTATGGCTTGCTGGATTCCTTTGCCATCTCCGAGGAGATTCACAGGCGATTTTATCTGGGCTATCGGTCGGTTAAGCTGCCCCACAAGTTTAAGATTGCCGTGGGGGGCTGTCCCAATAACTGTGTAAAGCCTAATCTAAATGATGTGGGCATCGTTGGTCAGAGAATCCCTCATTTCCAGGCAGATAAGTGCAAGGGCTGCAAGAAGTGTGCCATAGAGGCGGCCTGTCCCAACGGGGCGGCCAAGGTGGTGGATAAGGTTCTGCATATCGATCCCAGCCTTTGTCAGAATTGCGGGCGCTGCATCGGCCATTGTCATTTCCAGTCTATTGAGGACGGAACCTACGGATATAAGATCTATATAGGAGGGCGCTGGGGCAAGAAGGTGGCTCACGGGAGACCTTTCAGCAAGATATTTACCTCCAAAGAGGAGATGCTGGAGGTGGTGGAGAGAGCGATTCTCCTCTTCAAAGACCAGGGTCAGGCAGGAGAGCGGTTTGCAGACACTATCCAGAGATTGGGCTTTGACCAGGTGGAGAAGGACTTGCTACAAGACTGATGACCAGGCAGAGCTTCGCAGATTGATGGCCAGTCAGACTTGGCAGACGGATGGCTAAGCAGGGCTTCACAGACTGACAGCAATGCCGCTGACCCGGGCCTCGATAGCCAGTTCGGTGCGATTTTTGCAGCCGGTTTTGTCTAGCATGTGCTGAATATGCACCTTTACCGTATTTTCGGAGATTCCCAAACTGTCGGCAATCTCTGAGTTAGACAGACCCTTGGTCATGACTCTTAGCACATCCAGTTCCCTTTGGGTGAATTCGGTGCTGTTGGTGAGTCCCAGGCGGATAGATGGCGGGTGATCCGGATAGACGGATTGACCCGCCATTGTTCTGTCCATGACTTCCAGGATGGTTTCCTGGGACATTTCCTTGTACCAGAAGCTGTCGATGCCGATTTCTCTTGCCCGCTTTAGCCAGGAGGACTCAGCCATGGAGGTAACAGCGATGATCTTGATCCGGGGGTGAGTTTGCTTGATCTTTGCAGCGGCATCCAGACCATTGGAATGGTCGCTCATGAAGATATCCATGAGGATCAGGTCTACGGGAATGGCCTGCACCAGGGTGGGAGCCAGGGCAGCGGATTCTGCCGCCAGAGCCAGCTGATAGCGGTCACTGGAATTCAAGTAGAATTCGAAGAGCTGGCGGGAACTGTATTGGTCATCAATGATCATCACTCTGGTTTTTGCGCTTGCTTGTGACATAGATATTCCTTTCCTGAAGGGAGCTGAGCCCGAAGAAGAAAAGCAGGTGAACTGTAAATGGTCATGCTTCCGCCGCAGTGTTCAATCTGCAGACGCAGGTTCTTCAATCCTCCGGTTTCCCGGATGGCCGCTTCCGGCGGCAGGCCATTATTGCTTATCTCGGCTGTCAAATAGCCGGATGAGTAGGTGAGACAGACATAGAGATGATTTCCATCTGTATGCTTGGCTGTATTGCTTAAGCATTCCCGCAGGGCAGCCAAAAGGAGCTCCCGCTGCAGTCCCGGTGCGGGCAGGGGCCCAGACCGCTCTACCTGTATGTGCAGAGCCTCAGCATGGGTCAAAAAATTCTCCCAGTCATTGCGTCCACTGGGGAGACCCTCCGAGTTAGGCTGATTTGAGGCGCCACCTCGGAGGGGATCCAAGTCAGGCAGATTTGAGGAGCCATCTCGGAGGGCAGCTGAGTCAGGCAGATTTGAAGCGCCCCTTCGGCTGGGTTCTGAGCTGGGTGGCTTCGCAGAAGCCTTCTTGCCAGGCTTTGGGACGGATATCCTTGTATTTTGGTCGGGCTGGGGGCTTTGGTCGGGCTGGGGGTCTTGGTCGGGCCGAGGATCTTTGTCAGGCTGGGGGCCTTTGTCGGGCCGGGGGCTTGTGGAGGGCTGGCTCAGGGAGGATACGGCCTGCTCCCAGAGGGTCACCAGCATTTGCCGATCTCTCTCCTGGCTGGGCTGGGCCAGGTAGGCGCGCAGGGCCAGGAGGGAGTGGCCCAGCTGGTCGTGTACCTTCATTTTGGCATTTAGGATTTCCTGGTCTTTGGTCACCCGTTCCAGATCCTGCTTGAATTGATGCAGGCGCTGTCCCAGAAGCTTTAGGCGTTGATTGCGGCGGGAAAGCTTTTGATTCAGCCGGTAGAGCCGGGTGATATCATAGGCGGTCAGCTCCAGAACCGGAGAATCCCTAAGGGTCAGAACCTGTTGATGGAAGTCCCATACACTTCCATCCGGAAGCTGGACGGCCGGATTGGGTTCCTTATGAAGGAGCCGAGCATTTTCACAGAAGCTGCCGTCCTGCAAGGCCTGCCAGAATGGATGGGTATTCAGAAGCTCCGTCCCAAAGAGCTCTCCGCACAGGCGATTCATCTGTAGATTGACCAAAAGGGGCAGACCATCCTGGGAGGCGTAACAGACCCCATCGGGCAGGGCATCCAGACTTTCCTTGATGGATTGGGAGGTCAAGATGCTTTTGCGCGTGCGGCGTAAGCGCAGCAGGAGAAGAACTGCCACGGCTCCGGTCAGCAGCAGAAGGGCGGCTACGGTGGTGATTGGCAGCTGGGCGAAGCTCCGACCCAGGAGGGGGAGGGGTTTTTGGTAGAGAACCGGAAGCTCTACGTTGCTGATGGCATTGAGCAGCAGAAAACAGCTGACGAACAGGGCTGTTGCAGCCAGCCGATAAAGGGGGGGCAGGCGCAGGCTGAAGCTATTGACCAAGGCATAGGAGGCCAAGATCAGGAGCAGGACAGCAATAAGTCCCAGGGCAGCTTGCAAGGGGATGGGAGCGTGCAAATAGCGAATCATGGATGACCACCTCCTCCCGGAAGAAATAAGGACACGAATTCTGTATTCTGCTCTATCTCACTGCGGAGACTTCCTCCCAGGGCCAGAACTTCTCGGGTCAGGGCCGGGGAGGCAAAGGGCTCTCTGGGAGCATTGAGTTCCATGCGCAGGAGGAAACCAGGAAAAATTCCGTCTATGCCTTGCTTTTGAACCTCCAAGCTGAGCATAAGGGCGTCGGCTCCGGGAATGGCCGCTTCCAGGACAGCCTCGAAGATCTGGTAGGCCAAAAGTACCTGACCTCCGACCAGGCTGCCATTTCCCTCGTAGGATCCGTAGACCGTCAGCCCATAGAGGCGGACATATTCCAGGGATTCCTCCAGAGACAGGCGAAGCTCGCCGACATCCACGGGCTTTTCCTGATGGATCACCAGCAAGAGGTTGGAGCAGCGTTTGATATAGGCAAAAAGGATGGCTCCGTAGCGAAGCGCTTGTTCCAGGGACTTCTCCTCTTGGGGAAGGGAATCCAGAAGAGAGCGCAGCTTGGCCAGCTGGGGGGATATTTCCTGAGAAATATGGTCATAGAGGAGATTTTGCTGGGTGATGCGCATCTGCTCCTCCGCCAGATGATTTTCCTCCTCCAGGAGGGAATTCTCTTCCTCCATCAGGCTGCCCAGATTAGCAAGCTCTTCATTGAGATGGTTTATCTCCGACACGTCCTTCATCCAATAGCTGAAGCCTCCCTGAATCTTCTGACTCTGGAGCAGGGTATTGCCATCCAGGGACAAAAGGGGTTTGGTGGAGGCTTGGAGAATCTGTTGGGGGGTGAAGGAGAGGCTTTTGGGAGAACGATAGAGAATCTCCTGGTTTTCATCCATGATTCCCCCTCTCAGACTGGAGATATTCCAGAGCTCTCCATATCTGTCGTTGGAAGGGAAGAAACGGGCAAGAATTAATCCCTCCATAAAGGCAGGACACAGAAAACAAAACATCTCCGCCGCCTTGAAGAGTTCAGGCAAAAGGCCGTCCGGATCCAGACAATAATCCAGAGTATAGAGACCTCCGATCAGAAGGGGAATCAGGGGCATCCAGATGTTTTTGCGATAGGCAGGAACGGAGCAGCGGAGCAGGGACAGAATCAGCATAGCCAGGAATAAGCCTGCCATCCAAAGGAGGGAAGCATAATAAAAGGGTCCCCGAAGGTAGGTATTATGGTACCAATATTTCATCCCATCCGGAAAGCGGAAGGCCAGCTGGTGGAGATCGTTGGTCAATATGCCTAAGGTCAATATACCGGCGGGGAGACAAAGCCATTTCCACCCGGGGTGCAGCGTCTTCCCAAAGGGTTTGCTTACCTGCAAAACCGAGAAGAACATGGGAAGAAAGATGAAGTTCTGGGGCAGATAATAGAGGTACCAGGCGTAACGGTTGGCGGTTCCCTCCTCCGGCAGAAAGAGAAACTTGATGGTGCGGATCACCATCAAAAGGATGGTAAGGAGAGCCACCTCTGTCAGATATCTGCGCTCCTCCGCTTGAACCAGACGCCGATGCACCTGGTACATCCAGATAAAGGAGGCCAGGATGAAGAAAGCACAGATCAGGGTGTCTGTGGAGGAATAGGAAAAATGCCGCCTGGCCAGACGAATGACACCGGTCATCAAGATCAGGACGATGCACAAAAGGTTCAAACGCCGCGTTTCCTGGCTGCAATGCATGGTTTCTCCTCCCTCCTTTTTATTGGCCGGTCCCACCCGGGTAACCACAGGTTTGGGTGTTTTGACACCCAAACCATGCTTTTTAGCTCTTCCTTCTTAGCTCTTCCAGGCGGCGGAAGAACATGCTTTTGATCTGCTTGTCGGCAAACCAAGTCTCCGCTACCGCCCTTGTCTGATTGAGACCGATTTTTTGAACAGCCTCGATTGCTGCTTTTTGCTGGGTCATTTTCTCCTCTGTGGTCTGGCAGATAGAACCTTCCAGGCTGCTATAGGAGGTAAAGGCCCTGTCAAAATCCATAAGCGGATATAAGCCTGTGAGCTTGTTGGTTGAGTTTTCTGCAAAGAAGCCCCAATTCCCCCAATGCCGATCGGTATTTCCGATCAAATAGTCGATGATATTCATCATATAATAGGAATACTTGTCCTTTTTCAGAACGAATTCAGAGTTGTTCCTGTCATGATTCTCGCAATATACCGCAACATACTCAAAGGGTACGATACTTCTGTCTTCCGAGGTGATGATTTCACACTTTGACACCCTTGTTCCGTCAAAAAAGTCTTCCGTATAATTCACATGCGCAACCTGAAAGCAGCTTACAATTTTGGATGCAAGAAGCTCGGCCGACACATCCCGCTCGTCGCCGCCTTTGAGCAGAAATATTCTATGGTCTTCTCTGACCCAGGCCTTAGGTGCAACCCCTTGCAGGGCAACATCACCGGCCGCATCTGTGGATAGGGCAAGCTTGGCATTTTGCAGTGTAATGGCTCTGCCCCTCAGGCTTACATCCGTAAATGCCCCGGACAGGGAGTGCCTATAAAGAGAAAGATCTGGGAAGGAAATGTTTTCTTTTTCGGATTTGATCCAGTAAACATCGGTCAAGGATAGGCCGTGATAAGAAATCGCAATCCTTGCACGGTCCTTATCCGTGACTGCCTGATTTGCGCCAATTGCCGCCATGATTTCCTTGGCATATTTTCTGTCTAAAGTCAGAACTCGAGAAGAACACCAATAATAGAAATTGTTCAGGTTGTTGACCCGCTCATCCAGGTCATCCGATCTCTCAAAATACAGATTGTAGGGCATAAAGGATGGATAATAGATCCTGCAGTTCCCGTTGCTATAAATACGGGCAACCCTTCTGTCCTTATGCATGATGTCAAAGTATTTCCAGCCCTTTGCCATCTTTTCTTGCTGTATCAGTATGCTCATAGTCTGCTTGCGCCGCCCTCCCTATTGTAGCATGGCCGCCGACTCCTCCCGTGCCGTCTCCACCACACAGGAAAGCCGGCTACTTGTCGGGGCTTTCAAAGTAGACCCCCATGCTGCACGCTGTTCCGCACCACCACGGATGAAAGCCGACTGTCCCGCTCCACTACGCATGAAAGCCGACTGCTCCGCACTACGTGCTCCCGCAGTCGCCGCCAGTATCTGCAATCCGGGCTATCGCCCTACTTGCAGATACCGGCTTGCCCGACAAATATCCGTGCTTCGGTGCAAGCAAGCTTGCCCTCAGCCCGGCTGCTTGTCGGGGCTTTCTTAGTAATTATAACAGATGATACCTTCCCCTACAATCAGAGATTGCCCTCCTGCTTCATTGACAAAAAAACCTTTTGTGGATATACTTACCATGTTATAATAGGTTCAAAATGATTGCATTTGTTCCAGGTGGTATGCGGTTTCATGGGGCATTCACTCAGGGGGATGTTGCAGAAGCCGGACGGAGGCGGAGGATGAATTATATTGTATTTGATCTGGAGTGGAATCAATGTCCCTACGGAAAGGATCGGGAAGTAAAGCGGCTTCCCTTTGAGATTGTCGAGATAGGGGCGGTGAAGCTGGATCAAAACAGAGGGCTGATCGATCTATACCACCGGATTATCAAGCCTACGGTCTACCGCAAGCTGCATTACAGAACCAGGGAAATCATTCATATGAGCCAGGAGGATCTAGAACAGGGCATGCCCTTTCAGGAGGCGATCCAGGAATTCCTGACCTGGGTGGGGGGAGATTCTATCTTCTGCACCTGGGGCACCTCGGATCTGACGGAGCTGCAGCGAAATATGAAGTATTATGGACTTTTGTCTCTGCTGAAGGGCCCTTTGCATTATTATGATGTGCAAAAGCTCTTTGCCATCCAATATGAGACCATGAAGAGCCGACGGGGCCTGGAATATGCCATCGATTATCTGCATTTGCAAAAGGGGCAGGATTTCCACCGGGCTTTGGCGGACGCCAGGTATACGGCGGAGATCTTTCAGCGAATTGACAAGGACGTAGTGCTGGCGTATGATTCTATAGATACCTATCAGAATCCCAGGGAGAAGAAGGATGAGATTCACGCCGTCTATAATGGATATTCGAAGTTTATTTCCCGGGAATTCCCCAGCAAGGAGGAGGCCATGGAGGATCAGGAGGTGCGAGCCACCCATTGCTGCCTCTGCGGCAAGAATGCCCGCAAGAAGCTGCGGTGGTTCTCCGATGGGGGTAAGAATTATTATTGTATGGCCTGCTGCCCGGTTCACGGCTACCTGAAAGGGAAGGCCCGCATGAAGCGGACGGATGAAGGAAATATATATGTAGTGAAGACCATCAAGGTCAGCAGCGAGGAGGAAGCCTCGCAGATCCGGCGCAGGAAGGAGCTTCTTCGGGAGAAGCGTCGGAAAAATGCCAGGAATGGCATCAGCTAACAAGGAGGATGTTATTGTTATGTACCAGAAGGTGGACACCAATCTCAATTTTGTAGAGAGAGAGAAGAAGACGGAGAAGTTCTGGGAGGAGAATCAGATCTTCGAGAAGAGCATGAAGCAGAGAGAAGGAAGCCCTATATATACCTTCTATGACGGGCCTCCCACCGCCAATGGCAAGCCCCATATCGGTCATGTTCTGACCCGTGTCATCAAGGATATGATTCCCAGATACCGGACCATGAAGGGCTACGAGGTGCCCAGAAAGGCCGGATGGGATACCCACGGTCTCCCGGTAGAGCTGGAGGTGGAGAAGAAGCTGGGTCTCAATGGCAAGGACCAGATTGAGGAATATGGCATGGAGCCCTTCATCCGCCAATGCAAGGAGAGTGTCTGGAAATACAAGGGTATGTGGGAGGATTTCTCCAATACCGTGGGCTTCTGGGCTGACATGGAACATCCCTATGTAACCTATGAGAATACCTTTATTGAGTCTGAATGGTGGGCGCTCAAGCAGATCTGGGAGAAGGGCCTGCTCTATAAGGGCTTTAAGATCGTCCCCTATTGTCCTCGGTGTGGAACCCCCCTGTCCGCCCAGGAGGTGGCGCAGGGATATAAGACCGTGAAGGAACGGTCTGCCATCGTCCGCTTTCAGGTAGTGGGAGAGGATGCCTATTTCCTGGCTTGGACCACCACTCCCTGGACCTTACCCTCCAACTTGGCTCTTTGCGTCAATCCGGAGGAGACCTATTGCAAGGTGAAGGCCCAGGACGGATATACCTATTACATGGCCAAGGCCTTGCTGGATCAAGTGCTGGGGCAGCTGGGCCAGGATCCAGACAGGAAGAATCCGAAGGGGGAAGGAAAGGCTGAGAATCCAGAGGCCGGAACCGGGGAGGCAGAAGGCAAGCCCTATGAGATTCTGGAGGAATATCAGGGAAGTCAGCTGGAATATAAGGAATATGAACCTCTCTTCGCCTGTGCGGCCCAGGCGGCGCAAAAGCAGAAGAAAAAGGGCTTTTTCATTGTATGCGATACCTATGTAACTATGACAGACGGTACCGGCATCGTCCATATCGCCCCGGCCTTCGGTGAGGATGATAACCGGGTGGGACGCAAGTATGACCTGCCCTTTGTCCAGTTCGTAGACGGTCAGGGGAATATGTCTTCGGAGACCCCTTATGCCGGTGTCTTCGTCAAGAAGGCAGACCCCATGGTTTTGACGGACCTGGACAAGGAGGGCAAGCTCTTTGCCGCTCCCAAGTTCGAGCATGAATATCCCCATTGCTGGAGATGCGATACTCCCCTCATCTATTATGCCAGAGAGTCCTGGTTCATCAAGATGACGGCAGTCAAGGAGGACCTGATCCGCAATAATAATACCATCCATTGGATTCCGGAGAGCATCGGCAAGGGTCGTTTCGGAGACTGGCTGGAGAATGTCCAGGATTGGGGCATCTCCCGCAATCGTTATTGGGGAACCCCCCTGAATATCTGGGTCTGCCAGGATTGCGGCCATATGCATTCCGTGGGAAGTATCCAGGAGCTGCAGTCCCTGTCGGACAACTGTCCGGAGGAGATCGAGCTGCATCGCCCCTACATTGATGCCGTGACCATCCCCTGTCCGGAATGCGGCAAGACCATGAAGCGGGTACCGGAGGTCATCGATTGCTGGTTCGATTCCGGGTCTATGCCCTTTGCCCAGCATCATTATCCCTTTGAGAATAAGGACTTGTTTGAGCAGCAATTCCCGGCTCAATTTATCTCTGAGGCGGTGGATCAGACCAGGGGGTGGTTCTACTCCCTTTTGGCTATCTCTACCCTGCTTTTCAACAAGGCCCCCTATGAAAATGTGATCGTATTGGGTCATGTCCAGGATGAGAATGGCCAGAAGATGAGCAAATCCAAGGGAAATGCGGTAGATCCTTTCGAAGCCCTGGCTACCTACGGAGCCGATGCTATCCGCTGGTATTTCTATGTCAACAGTGCCCCCTGGCTGCCCAACCGCTTCCATGGCAAGGCTGTGACGGAATATTCCCGCAAGTTCATGGGAACCCTGTGGAATACCTATGCCTTCTTCGTTTTATATGCCAATATTGACCAATTTGACCCGACCAAATATAGCCTGGATTATGACAAGCTGACGGTTATGGACAAATGGCTCCTGTCCCGCCTGGCTTCCACTATTCAAGAGGCAGACAGGGATCTGACGGATTATAAGATTCCGGAGACTGCCAGAGCTTTGGAGGCCTTTGTGGATGATATGAGCAATTGGTACGTGCGCCGCAGCAGAGACCGTTTCTGGGCCAAGGGTATGGAGCAGGATAAGATCAATGCCTATATGACCCTCTATACAGCCCTGGTGGAATTTTGCAAGGCAGCGGCTCCTATGATTCCCTTCATGACAGAGGATATCTACCAGAATTTGGTGAAGACGGTAGACGCCTCTGCGCCGGAAAGTATTCATTTGTGCGATTATCCGCAAGCGAAGGAAGAGTGGATCGACAGCCAGCTGGAGGAGGATATGGGACGGCTTCTGGAGATCGTGGTTATGGGCCGTGCCTGCCGGAATACGGCCAATATCAAGAATCGCCAGCCCATTGCCCGCATGTATGTCAAGAGCAGCTTTACTCTGTCGGAGTTCTATAAGGAAATCATCCAGGAGGAGCTGAATATCAAGGCCTTGGAATTCACCGATAGCCTGGATGGCTTCACCTCTTATACCTTCAAGCCTCAGCTGAAGACCCTGGGACCCAAGTATGGCAAGCTGATAGGCTCCATTCGGAATGCTTTGAGCCAGATTGACGGCAATCAGGCCATGAAGGAGCTGCGGGAGAGCGGAAGCCTCAAGCTGGATATTCAGGGAAATGAGATTGCCTTGGCAGAGGAAGATCTGCTGATTGAATCCGCTCAAATGGAGGGATATGTGACAGAGTCTGACAAGGATGTGACGGTGGTGCTGGATACCCATCTGACCCCGGAACTCATCGAGGAAGGCTTCGTGCGGGAGCTGATCAGCAAGATTCAGACCATGCGGAAGGAAGCAGGCTTTGAGGTCATGGATAAGATTCGTATCTATGCCAAGGACAATGACAGGATTGCTGATCTATTGACCCGCCACGAGGAGGAGATTCGGTCCGAAGTGCTGGCAGACCAGCTGATTCTGGGAGAAACCAGGGGTTACGAGAAGGAATGGAATATCAATTCCGAGAAGGTAACCATGGCGGTGGAGAAGATCTGAATCCCCGCCGGATATGAGAAGAATTAGGGGATCCTGGGGATCCCTTGCAGGACAGGAGAGAAGGTTTGTTTCATCAACGGGGGCACATGCAAAGCCGGTGGGGTCGGTGATGCCGCAGTAGTTGAGAGGAGACAGGAAATCATGCAGAATCCATTATTCAAGAAAGAGACATTTAAGAAGAGCGTGAAGGAGGGGGTCAAAAACCTCTTCCGCAGAACCCTGGAAGAGGCCACCAGCCACCAGATCTATCTGGCAGTCTGCTATGCCGTCAAGGACGTCATCATCGATAACTGGATGAAGACCCAGAAGGCCATGGAAGGGCAGGATCCCAAGATTGTCTATTATATGTCCATGGAATTTCTGACCGGGCGCTATCTGGGCAACAACCTGCTGAATCTGACGGCTTATGGAGAAGTCAAGGAAGCCTTGGAGGAGCTGGGCATTGATCTCAACGCCATCGAGGACGAGGAGCGGGATCCCGCCCTGGGCAACGGTGGTTTGGGCCGCCTGGCCGCCTGCTTCCTGGATTCTCTGGCAACCCTGGGTTATGCGGCCTACGGCTGCGGCATTCGCTATCATTATGGTATGTTCAAGCAGCAGATTAAGGACGGTTTTCAGCTGGAGGTGCCGGATGACTGGCTGGCAGACGGGGGATACCCCTTCGAGCTGAAGCGGCCGGAACATGCCAAGGAGATCAAGTTTGGCGGCTATGTCAATGTCTCCTATAATCCGGAAACCGGCAGAAATGATTTTCGACAGGAGGGATACCAGACGGTAATGGCCATTCCCTATGACCTGCCGGTGGTGGGTTATGACAACAATGTGGTCAATACCCTGCGGATCTGGGATGCGGAAGCCATCAATAATTTCCAGTTGGATTCCTTCGACAAGGGAGATTACCACAAGGCGGTGGAGCAGGAGAACCTGGCCAGGACCATTGTGGAGGTGCTCTACCCCAACGATAATCACATGGCAGGCAAGGAGCTGCGGTTGAAGCAGCAATATTTCTTCATTTCCGCCAGTGTACAGACCGCCATTGAGAAATACAAGAAGAACCACAGTGATATCCATAAGCTCTACGAAAAGGTTACCTTCCAGATGAATGACACCCATCCCACGGTTGCAGTGCCGGAGCTGATGCGGATCCTCATGGACCAGGAGGGTCTGGGCTGGGAGGAGGCCTGGGAGGTTACTACCAAGACCTGCGCTTATACCAACCATACCATTATGGCAGAGGCCCTGGAGAAATGGCCTATTGAGCTCTTTTCTCGTCTGCTGCCCAGAATCTACCAGATTGTAGAGGAGATCAACCGCCGCTTCTGCAACCAGGTGCGGGAGATGTATCCGGGCAATGAGGAAAAGATCCGCAAGATGGCTGTCATTTACGACGGACAGGTTCGGATGGCTAATCTGGCTATCGTAGGAGGATATTCCGTCAATGGTGTGGCTCGTCTTCATACGGAGATCCTGGAGAAGAGAGAGCTGAAGGATTTCTACGAGATGATGCCGGACAAGTTCAACAATAAGACCAACGGCATTACCCAGCGGCGTTTTCTCCTGCATGGCAATCCCCTGCTGGCAGACTGGGTGACCGACCATGTAGGCAAGGAATGGGTGACCGATCTGTCCAAGACGGCAGGACTGAAGGTCTATGCCGAGGACCAGAAGGCCCAGGCGGAGTTCATGAATATCAAGTACCAGAACAAGGTGCGGCTGGCCAAATATATTCTGGAACATAATGGAATCCAGGTGGATCCCAGATCCATCTTCGATGTGCAGGTAAAGCGGCTGCATGAATATAAGCGTCAGCTGCTGAATATCCTTCATGTCATGTATCTCTACAATCGGATCAAGGAGCATCCGGAGATGCCCTTCTATCCCAGAACCTTTATCTTCGGCGCCAAGGCCAGTGCCGGTTATGAGCGGGCCAAGGCCATCATCAAGCTGATCAACAGCGTAGGAGAGGTCATCAACAACGACCCCTCTATCCAGGGCAAGATCAAGGTGGTCTTCATTGAGGATTACCGGGTCAGCAATGCGGAGCTGATCTTCGCGGCAGCGGATGTATCCGAGCAGATCTCCACCGCCAGCAAGGAGGCCTCCGGAACCGGCAATATGAAGTTTATGCTCAATGGAGCCCTGACTTTGGGAACCATGGACGGGGCCAATGTGGAGATTGTAGAGGAGGTAGGGGAGGAAAATGCCTTTATCTTCGGTCTTAGTGCAGAGGAAGTCATGAATTATGAGAAAAATGGCGGCTACGATCCCATGTATTATTTCAATAATGATGCAGATATCCGCCAGGTGTTGATGCAGCTCATCAATGGCATGTATTCCCATGGGGATATGAATCTCTTCCGGGATATCTATAATTCCCTGCTGAATACCCAGAACTCCAGTCGGGCAGATATGTATTTTATCCTGGCGGATTTCAAGTCCTACGCGGCTGCCCAGGAGCATGTGGAGGCCAAATATCGGGAGGAAGCTTCCTGGGCCAAAAGTGCCATTCTCAATGTGGCCTGTGCAGGCAAGTTCAGCTCTGACAGAACCATCCAGGAGTATGTGGACGATATCTGGAAGCTGGATAAAATGCAGGTTTCGGACGGCGAATAATGCCGGAAAACCATTGTAAGTCTGAATCCTGCGAAGAACAAGAAGGCAAGAGTCAGTAAGTAAGAGGTGAATCGGTTGGACAAGGCAGAATACCAATTAAAGCTGGAAGAGCTTACCATGTATGCGGACAGGCAGGATTATAAGAATGCCCTTCGGGTAGCAGAAAGCATCGACTGGCGGAGAGTGAAGAGTATCCGAACCCTGAGTATGGTGGCGGATATCTATGAAGTAAATAAGGATTACAAAAGCTGTAAGAATATTTTGCTGCTGGCTTATGACAGGGCCTCCATCGGCAAGAGCATTTTGTATCGGCTGACGGAGATCAGCCTGAAGCTGGGGGATCTCTCAGAGGCTGAGGATTTCTATCAGGAGTATGCCTCCGTGGCTGCCAATGACAACTCCCGCTATTTACTTCAATACAAGATTAAGAAGGCGCAGCGTGCGCCTTTGGCGGATCAGATCGCAACCCTGGAGGAATATAAGGAAAGAGAATATACGGAGAGATGGGCTTATGAGCTAGCTTCCCTCTACCACAAGGCAGGAGACCGGCAGAAGTGCCTGGAGACCTGCGATGACCTGATTCTCTGGTTCAGTGAGGGAAAGTATGTAGTCAAGGCTATGGAGCTGAAGATGAAATACGAGCCCCTGACCCCCTCCCAGCAGAAGCTCTATGACCAGGAGCGATATCTCTATTCGACCAAGGGCCAGAGTCAGACCGGGGAGCAGGCTTCCGAAGAGTCGGAGGACGGAGAAGGCAAAGGGCAGGGACGCAGTTTTGAGCAAAAGGCAGCCCAGGGCCGGTCTCCTGCACTGAAGACGGATCTGGCTTATGGAGTTCAGACCTCCCGGGATTTCATGGAACGATTGGATCAGGCCGGGGCCGCCATCACCAAGGATGTGGCAGTGGAGGAAGGGACCTCGGCAGGGCCCCTGATGGGAGATGCCGTGGATGAGTATCCCGTCACCTCCCGGGAGTTCATGGGTAAGACAGCTAATTTAAGGGAACAGCTGGCCAAGAGTATCCATGATGTCTTCTCCGGTGTCAAGAGAGAAGCCTCCCAGGTGAAAGACCTGGTTAGGGGGGATAGCCCATCCCCGGAATCCCCTGTGGAGGAGGAAGAGCTTCCGGAGGATTTTCCGGTGCAGGATCTGGAGCCGGAGCAGGTGGAGACAGAGGTAAAGCTGGCCCCGGATGCGGCTAAAACCATCCTCTCCCGGCCGGAGAAGGCCAACAAGTCGGAGGAGAAGTCGGAGGAAGCTCCGGCTGAGCAGGGGATGGAGCCAGGGGTAGAGAATTCTGCGGATCTGTCGGTCGGGAACATGCTGGATCATCAGGCAGAGGCCTTCGCTGACCAGGCAAGGGGAGATCAGGTGGAGGGTCAGATGTCCTTCGAGGACTTTGACCTGGATGCCCTGCTGCAGGAGACCGCCAGCAGCTTCTCCCAGGAGCTGGCAGGAGAGACAGGGGAAGCCTCAGAAAGTGAGGACGGGTTGGAAAGCCCGAATGCCGTCGAGGGACAGCTGGTAGAGGAAGGCCCGGAAACTGCCGAGGGTCAACTGGCGGAGGAAGGCCCGGAAATCGCCGAGGGTCAACTGGCGGAGGAAGGCCCGGAAATCACCGAAGGCCAGCCGGTTGAGGAAATCCCGGAAGTCATCGAAGGCCAGCCCTCCCAAGTCCTGTATAATGAGGAGCTGGAGATTCCGGATCCGGAGCCGACCCCGGCGGAAAAGCTCCAGAGAACCATTCCTTTGAGTAAGCTGGGCCAGAATACGGTTCCTATTTCCATCGAGGATGTATTGCGGGAGGAGACTCCGGAGGAGAGGCGAATCCGTATCCTGAATGATGCCAAACCCACCCGCATGAGTGATGAACAGAGGAAGATCTTCACCTATTTTGCCCGAATACCCGGAATGGATCAGCAGATCCTGGAGGCCATCGGGGATGTCTATGCCCATGCGGGAGAGCATAATTCCATGCATGGCAATATTGCCGTTATGGGTGCCGAGGGAACCGGCAAATCCCGTCTCAGCTATGGTCTGATTGTGGCCATGTGCAGGGACCTGGGGCTGGACGCGGCCAAGGTTGCCCGTTTGAAGGGTTCCGATATCAATCAAAAGGATCCTGCCAAGATCGTCAATAAGATGGCCGGGGGCTTCCTGGTGATTGAGGAAGCGGGAGATATGATAGAGGAGAAGGTCAAATGCCTGAACCAGGCTATGGAATTCCGCACCGATTGCATGATTCTGGTGATCGAGGACGAGAAGAGCCGGATGCGGGCCTTGCTGAAGAAATATCCGGACTTTGCCGCCAAGTTCGACAAGGTTATCTCCATTCCGGTATTTACCAACGATGAGTTGGTAACCTTTGCCCGCACCTATGCCACAGAAAATGGCTGCAAGATGGATGAAATGGGAGTTCTGGCCCTCTATACCCTGATTGGAAACAACCAATCGGAGCAGGAGCCGGTTACCATCTCCCGGGTGAAGGAAATGGTGGATGATGCCATTCACCGCGCTAAGAGGGGCAAAAGTAAGTTCGGAAAACGGGGCGCCAGCAAGGACCGGGAGCATTGGACCATTTTGCATGAAAAGGATTTTGAGTCGTAAGGAATGATGGAAAGAACGAAACCCTGGCTGGGAAATCCCCAAAAAACCATAGAAATTCTTCAGAAATACGGCTTTCGCTTCCAGAAGAAATTCGGGCAGAACTTCCTGATCGATCCCCATGTACTGGATAAGATTGTAGCTGCGGCAGAGATTCGTCCGGAGGACTTTGTCATAGAGATCGGGCCGGGTATCGGGACATTGACCCAATACCTGGCCTACCAGGCCAGAGAGGTCTGTGCCGTGGAGATTGACTCCAACCTTCTGCCCATCCTGGAGGATACCCTGTCAGACTGGGACAATGTGACGGTCATCCACCAGGATATCCTGAAACTGGACCTGGCAGCATTAGTGAAGGAGAAAAACCAAGGCAGGCCGGCCAAGATTGTGGCTAACCTGCCTTATTATATTACTACCCCTATTATTATGGGTCTTTTCGAGAGTCATGTTCCCCTGGAATCCCTGACTGTCATGGTCCAGAAGGAAGTAGCCAGCCGCATGCAGGCAGGGCCCGGCAGTAAGGATTATGGGGCTTTGTCCCTGGCGGTTCAATATTATGCGGAACCCTACCTGGCTGCACATGTGCCCCAGAATTGCTTCATGCCCCGGCCCCAGGTGGGAAGCGCCGTCATCCGCTTGACCGCCCGCAAGGATAAACTGCAGGTCAGGAATGAGGCCTTGCTATTTCGCCTGATTCGCGCCTCCTTCAACCAGAGAAGGAAAACCCTGCTGAATGGCCTGCGCAACAGCGAGGACCTGCCCTATAGCCGGGAAGAGCTGGAAAAGGCCTTAGAGCGGTGCGGTCTGTCCGCTACCATTCGCGGGGAGACATTGACCCTGGAAGAATTTGCACAATTGGCCGACTGCCTGGAAGGATAGTGGAAGAGGGCAGTCCGGAACAATCCCGGTAACCACAGGTTTGGGTGTCAAAACACCCAAACTTTTTTTTATGGTACAAAAATCTGCAGAAGGAAAAGTATAGTATATGTGTCATAAGATCACTGAAGCAAAAAAAAGACACACAAAGGAGATTGATACCATGAAGAAGAGATTATTTGTAAGTTTTGCCATCGTAACAGCAGCTCTGAGCCTGAATGCCTGCGGGGAAACGACTGTCAGTGAGATCGGAGAGGACGGAAAGGTCACCAGCTCCTATTCCATCCCGGCAGATCAGATCATGGACTACGACAGCACCCAGTATCATTCTGAGAATGCCGATACCCAGGGGGGGACGGAGGATGCAGGCACTTCCGGATCGGATGGTTCTGTCTACTATGAGATTGATGACAGGGAGCGCAAATCCGTCGTTGCGGATGCCAATGATTATGAGAGCGGCAATTCTTCTGATTCGGAGGAGGAAATGTTTGCAGAGATAGGGGGCACCCTCATGAATGCCTTTGGATCCACCTATTCGGTACTTGACGATTGCGGCTATGATAGCCTTTATACCATGGACGCAATGCCGTCGGTATACGGATTGGAAAATTATTCCATGCATGCCAATGAAATCCTCTTGATGCAGCAGGCAGGATCGGAGCGCCTTGGTGAGAATGATGTATGTATCGGGGCCTATGGATGGCTTTCCAGAGTCTTTACCTTTGAGCATGAGTGGTGGGCCAGTATCACAGACTTTACCGATGCCTTAAGAGAGACTTATCCGGATTGCACAAGCTTGCAATTTACGGATCGATCTATCCTTCCCTCTGCTCCCACCAACATCTCCAACACCCTGGGCTACGTGGAATTCACGGCTCCATTTTGCCTGGAAAGCGCACGGGTTCGGCTTTATATTGAGGCGGCAAATACAGACAATTTGGCAGATTCCTCCGCCAGCAGCGATACCTGGGTATATCTGTGCCGCATCTAATCCCAAGGCAGCCTGGAAGACCTTCTTCCGGCTGCCTTTTCCTTTTATCTTAAGGATTTCATTGATTTCATGGGGCTTGGTGGTTCATCGGAGAGGAGCACTTATGCACATAGAAAGGCACAACAGCGGAATTTCCTATCAATGCATTTTCCCGGTCATTACTTACGAGGCCTCCCAGGCAGCAATTCGAACTTTGCGATGGTACGTCTCCCATTTAAACAGGCAGCTGGACCATGCAAGATATACCTTCCTTCTGACCCATACAGAATGCTTGCTTGTTGTGAACATCAAAGGGGGAGAGTGGAGGGATATCCATCTTCGGGAAAGGATCCTGCATCGCGGGGAAGAGGAGGCTGAGCGGGTAAAACAAGATATGTACCTGCTCTCCCTTGGCAGAATTCCGGGTAAAATAAGTGCGGTTTTTTCAGAAGAAGTTGAAGACATAAGAAGGGAATGGTATACTGAAAAATTGTAAGGAAAACAGCAAGGGAGTCTGAGTCAGGGAAAGAGAAAGAAAGTGACAAGGGAATCCCGGGCCGGGCAAGAGGAAAGAAAGTGACAAGGGAATCCCGGGCTGGGCAAGAGGAAAGGAATTTGAGATGGGTAGAAGAGGGAAACGGAATATATTTGACGAGATGATATTGGGCATCGGGGGGAAGGATACCCTGGCCTATCTGGATCGTCTGTCTCAAGCCTGGGAAAGCGGGAAGGGGAGCGCCTCCAAGTGGAAAATGCTGCAGGCAGAGATTGCTGCCTGCCCCTTGCGCTGCCGCATGATCTATAAGGGTTTCACAGAGGGCTGGAATCTGGAGGAGCTCAATGGCAAGCTTCAGGAAAAGGGGGAAGGCAGGCTGTATGCCAGAGACCTCTTAGAAGCATCCCTGATCTATGCCTTCCGGAAGGGCCTTTGCTTCCGGGATTGGCGGAGGCTTGTTTCAGATCTAAAGGAGCTGGAGCAAAGAGGCACCTATGATGATTTTTTAATCAATGGTTTTCAGGGCTCTTACAGTGCCTTCCCTCTTGCGAGAATCCGGGATTATGTGAAAGCATCCTCCCTTACGATCGATGGAAGCCAATACACGCTTCAGCGGACGAAAACCGCGGAGCTGCGTCTGGAAACCCTGTCTCAGGACCAGGATTTTATCCTCTATATCTGTGAAAATATCAGAACCTTCAGTGAGGGACGGGAGAAGGCCCGGTATTATATCTGCAAATATTTCCTTGCCTATCTGAATACATGCATTCAATTTTACCTGACCGAGGGAATCTCCCGGGTGGGTAAACGCAACATCTATCTGGATCTGCCCCTCAGCAATATTTCTGCCATGGATCCCAGGCGTCATGCCAATCTGACCAGGGATGAGGTGGAAGAATGTCTCGCGTCAGCAAAGGTGAGCTCCAATAAGCTCTTTGAGCTGGTAAACCGCTTCTATTCCTATGCTTTGCTGGCCGATTCTGAGGCAGAAGACCCCAATTGGGAAGAATATAGCTTGATGTCGAAGATCCTTCGGGGAGACAGTATTTCCAGAGACTTTTTGCTTTTGCTGCTCCTGTTTTTCGAAAGTGAGGCCGAGATAGGGGATGAGGGCATGAAGCTGAATACCCATCGGCTGAATGAGATATTGAAAGCTTGTAGATTCGAAGAACTTATGCCAGATCGGATACCGATGGATGCCATGCTGGCGGAGGTTCTAAACAGCAATGACAGAAGATCGGCCCTGGAAAGAATTCTCTATGAGGGAGATGAACTGCCATTCCAGGGATAAAGGGGTATGATGATGCAGGAACTTGCGCCGGGCACAAAATTAAATAACCGATATAGAATCATCCGTACCCTGGGGCAGGGTGGCTTTGCCTTTACCTACGAAGCAATTCAGGAGCCGATTCATCTTCGGGTATGCATCAAGGAGCTTTCTGCCTCCGGGCTCAAGGAGGGAGAGGTGCTGGCCTCTATCAAAAGTCCCAATGTGGTACGGGTTTTAGACTATTTTGAGGAAAATAGGCATTGCTATATCGTCCTTGAATATTTGGAGGGGCAGACTCTCCTGGAGTATGTAAGGGAAAGGGGCGGTATTCCCCCCCGGGTTTTATTCACAGCGGTCAGGCAGCTTTTGAGTGCCCTATCCGAGATACATAACCTGGGTCTCATCCATCGTGATATTGCTCCGGACAATATTATGGTTTTGTCTGAGAAGGTTGAGAAGGGGACTGGGAAGGAATCCGGGCAGGAACCCGGGAAGGGATCCGGGCAGGAATCCGGCCGAGAACCCGGCCGAGAACTTGGGCAGGAACCTGGTGTCCTCCGGCTGAAGCTCTTTGATTTCGGCACGGCAAGACCTGCCGGGCTGTCCCAGTATACGTGCACCTTAAAGGATGGTTATACGCCCATAGAACAGCTGGCGTCTGATGGGGAGCAGGGGGCATTTACGGATCTTTATGCCCTCAGTGCGGTTCTTTATTTCTGCCTGACAACAAAAAAACCGGAGGGAGCTTACAGCCGACTGCTGGATGATGACCTGAAGATGCCCTCCCAGCTTGGCATCCCCATAGAGGGGGAACTTGAGAAGATCCTTGAAAAAGGCCTATCCCTCCAGCCCAATGACCGATATCAGTCCGCCCGGGAAATGCTTGAGGATATCGAAAGGGCGCTACCGGGGCGAGAGAAAAAGGGGGAATTTTCAGAGGAGGGGACAGATAAGGCAGGGAGGACAGACGAGGCAGGGAAAACAGACGAGGCAGGGAAAACAGGCAAGGCAGGGAAGACAGGACAGGCAGGGAAAACAGACAAGGCAGATAGGACAGATAAGAAGGCCCAGGGAAGCAAGCGAAGGCTCCTGCCGGGAATCTGCGCTGCAGCCGCAGCTGTTGTTTGTATGGTTTTTGTGGCCTTTTTTGTTTGGCATACAGGCAGGAGATTACCGAAGTATGATCCGGAAAGCATGTACAAGATCACCCTTACCCCGACCGATGAATTTACGGTAGCCGGTTATAATGAATCGATTGAGATACTCAAAGAGCGGCTGAAGATCTTCTCCCGGACAAGCGGAAGCTATAGCCTCCAGGAGAAGGGCGGGATTATTACGCTTTTATTAAACAAAGAGGATTTCCCGCAAAATGGGGAAGAGGACGAGAATTATAAATCAACGACCTATGCCTACGAAGCCATACCGGAATACGTCCTGCGGGCTTACTTATCCAGGGCGGCATCTTTGACGCTGAAACAAACAGGAGGCGATGAGACAATTCCTCTGGAACAGATGCAGGATTTTTCGGTAAGGGAAGAGGAGGACGGCCTGGAGCTTGGTCTGAGTGCTGCAAAATACTTATCCATAGATTTCAAGGAAGATTTCATACAAAGCAACAAGGCCCGCCTGGAGAGCTGGAACAATGCATACAGTCTGGTACAGGACAGCGACTGTTCCCCGCCGGTGATTCCCTTTGCCATCTTTCCCAGGGAGGATGCCAAGGGCTTCTATCTGCTGACGGATGACGAAAGCGATACGCTCTTCGAAGTTTTGCAATACAATCTGACCCATGCGCCCTTGGAGCATAGCTTTACTATTGCCCTTGAGGAACAGACGGATTGGCAGAAAAAAGGGGAGGAGTTTGGAGCTGCCCAGACGGAGGAAGCAAGGCTTTCCCCCGATAGCGTTTCGTATTATATCTACGGAAGTATGTCAGAGGGAGAAGAATTGGATTGTTGGAAGGTACTTCGAAATCGGCTGGATGCCTTGGGTTCTTCCTATGCTCTTGGGCAAATGGACAATTTGAGCGCGGTGACAGCCGGATGTGATGCCCCGATCTATACCTTCCTGGGAATCAAAGGCCAGGATCGGCTTCAATATACGGATATCGCAGACCTTGCCTTATGCAGCAATCAATTCTTGATCTGCACATCTGAGGGACAGTATTCGGATGATATTACAAGCTGCTTTCTGGAGGAAGAAGGAATCAAGATTCACGCCGATGCCTTTGCCCAAACGATTTCGGATGAGGGGGAAAAGGTCTATCTGATGGCGGTAAGGGGATACTACGACCAGACGCCTCTTATGGAGGGGGAGCTTCTGGAGGATGGGACATTCTGCTTTACCCTATTTGCCAGCGGCGCTGGGATAGAGGAGTATCCTTGGGTTGCCGAATTGATTGCGGCTTGTATCGAGAATCAAGCGCCCGTGACCCTTTCCTCCTACAGTGTAAAAGCGGATGAGGATGCAGCGAGCAAACGGTCAGAGCTGGGGCTGTTTCAAACCAGGGAAAGCCAGTAGCATGCCCTCAGCCCGGCTGCTTGTCGGGGCTTTCAAAGTACCCCATGCTGCACGCTGTTCCGCTCCACCACGCATGAAAGCCAGCTGCTCCGCACTTACGTGCTCCCGCAGCTGCCGCCGGTATCAACAATCCGCCCTATCGGGCTACTTGTCGATACCGGCTTGCCCGACAAATATCCGTGCTTCGGTGCATGCTAGCATGCCCTCAGCCCGGCTGCTTGTCGGGACTTTCAAAGTACAAAATAGGAGCCGTTGCAGGCCTATTCTGCAACGGCTCCTTATTCTAAAGGAAGGAGAGCCGATATTAAAATCGGCATATGAAAAAGAAATTTTATAAAATAACCACTGCCAAGTTATTTTATGGTTATAATATATCAGCCAAATATGTTGAAATCGTGTTGGACTTGTGAAGAAATATTGAACAAACCCGAAAGCTTTTGTAAAGTGGGAAATGCATTTGGCAGAGTATGATATAATGGGCGGAGTAGGGAAGCAGATGACAGGAGAGCCCCGGAGGAAGGAAGCAGAAAGTGTAAAACCCCTCCGTCCGGGGGTCATAGAAGGATAAAGATGAGGTGAGATGATTATGATGAAAAAGAGTAAGTGGAAGAAGCTATGGATCGTGGCGTTGACAGCGATTCTGGCGGTGGGAAGCCTGACGGTTTCTGCCGGGGCAGCGGGGGAAAGTGCACAGAGTCCGGAAAAGGTGGTTTTGAATACTCCTTACCTATCCTTGGGGGCGGATCTGGATCAGGACCAGCGGGCCAGTGTGTTGGTCCAGCTCCAGATTACGGAGGAGGAGCTGCAGGGATATCGGGTTGTGACTACCACGAACCAGGAGGAGCACCAATATCTGGATGCTTATCTGGATTACAGTCTGATTGGCGACCAGGCCCTGTCCTCAGCTATGGTAACGGGAAAGGAATCTGGCTATGGGATCCAGGTAACGACCACCAATATCAGCTATTGTACGGTGGGCATGTATCAGAATGCCCTGGCTACAGCAGGCATTAAGAATGCGGATATCAAGGTGGCAGCCCCCTATAAAATGTCCGGAACGGCAGCCTTGATCGGGGTGATGAAGGCTTATTCCGAGATGACGGGAGAGCCCCTCCGGGCAGAGAGCGTGGATGCGGCGACCCAGGAGCTGGTAACTACCAGCCAGATGGGGGAGAGCCTGGGGGATACGGATCAGGCGGAGGAATTGATCGCTGCGGTCAAGGAAGCTATTGTCAGCGAGGGATTGAACGATCCGGATAAGATCAAGGAGGTCATTGAAAAGGCCTGCTCCCAGCTGAATATCAGCCTGACAGAGGAGGAAAAGCAGAAGATCCAGGAGCTGATGCAGAAGATTGCCGGACTGGATCTGGATATGGATAGTATCAAAGAACAGGTCAAGGGAATCTATGAGAAGCTCAAGGGGATGGATCTGAACCTGTCGCAGGAGCAGGTGGAAGGCTTTTTGGCTAAGATCGGCCAGTGGCTGAGCAATCTGTGGAATTCCATCAGCCGCTGGTTTAGCGGCATCGTAGGCAGTTGACTTCTTCCCGCAGACCGGGATATTTGGCCGTCCGCTGCCAGAGACTTAGAGCAAATATACAAAAAGAGGCATGGACAAAAAGAAAAATTGTGCAAATTAACAAATGATTCACGGGGAATTCATGAAACGTTCATATATCTTTGTTAAGCTAATATCAGTTCAGGAGATGCTGGACGGTAATGATGGTTCATTCATTACGCACAAATTTTTCATAATAATCGCCCCGGCAGTGATGTCGGGGCACTCCTCTGTCTATAGAAACTCTCAGGACTGCGCAGACGGCCATGAGATTTTTTACTTTTTTTCCTCCAATTCCTTTGACTTTTGGGAAAAGAAGAAATATAATAATTGCAAACGAGTAGCAAGTGAGCGTAAATCCAGTTCCCTGCGGCTCGTTTTTTTATTTGTCATAATCGAATAGTTGCCATGAAAAAGTGTGTAGCCTGCCGGCGTAAGTCCAACTGATACGACAGAGCTGCCCTTTTTTTGTGCAGAAAAAGGAGGAAGAGAAACATAATGGCAGAGAGTAACAAGATGAAAGACATGCCGGTCAATCGGCTGATGCTTCAGATGGGAATACCAATGATTTTATCTATGGCATTACAGGCGGTTTACAACATTGTAGACAGTGCATTTGTAGGAAACATGAAGGTGGGCAGTGAATCGGCATTAAATGCATTGACCCTGGTATTTCCGGTGCAGATGCTGATGGTTGCAGTGGGAATTGGAACAGGTGTGGGAACCAATGCATTTCTGGCAAGGACATTGGGCCAGGGAAAGAGGAAAAAAGCAGCAAAAGTAGCAGGAAACAGCCTGTTTCTGGGGCTGATCCTTTATGCAGGCTGTTTGCTGTTTGGGATCTTTGGGGTGAAAGCATACATTTCCTCTCAGACAGCAGATGCAGAAGTACTGGAAATGGGGGTCGCTTATCTGAGGATATGCTGCGTTATTTCCTTTGGAAGCGTCTTCTTTTCCTTATTTGAGAAATTGCTTCAGGCGACAGGACGATCCCTCTATTCCACCATTGGACAGGTGGTGGGCGCCCTTGTGAATATCATCCTTGATCCCATTATGATC
>CAVJHW010000012.1:0-29652 GCA_963649395.1 Coriobacteriaceae bacterium
GTTCCATTTTTTACATATCCCCATCTCTCTTAATACATCAAATTGTATCATCGAATCATCCGGATTACAACCATTTTGTAGCCTTTTGAAATGCAGCAGGATATTCTAAAATAATCCTATGCAGTGGCAAAACACCCAGACTTTCACACCATCAGGAGGTATTAGAATGGCAAGAGAAAAATACAACGCAGAAAAAGAGCACGAAGTATTAGGAAAATATCCGGCCATCCGGGGTATGGAGCTTGCAGGCGGAGGAGACAGTAAACTGTTTGAAGTACCGGAATCTCCCCGCTTCTACCGCCCGATTGAAACGAGGGAGAACTTTAAAATGCTCTTTCGTGGGGAAACGCCTTACTGGATGGTGAATAACGGATGGGTTTTCTGCGATATTAATGAGTTTCGCCCCCGGCAGAATCCGGACTGTATCGCCCACCATCAGTGCCTGGACGGAGGACCTTATATTGATTACGCAAAACGGCCCAGGATAACAAAAGGATGGTTTGACCTGTCCCTGGAATGGGAACCTTTGTCTGCAGGCGCTACCGTACGTCCGGGACACCCGATCCTGCCCGATATTAGCCGATGGAAAGAAGTCCTGAATTGGCCGAATCTGGATGAGATAGACTTTGATGAAATGGGCGAAATGAATGTGGAATATTGCGGAACCGATAAAGCGAATCAGCTGGGTATTCAGTTGGGCTTATGGGAACGCATGATGTGTTTAATGGATGTGGATAACGCTGCGATGTCCTTAATGGACGAGGATGTGGAAGATGATATCCATGCCTTCCTGGATAAACTTTCTGATCTGTATATTGATTATATTGGACGGGTTAAAAAAGTTTGTCGGATTGATTCTATTATGCTGCATGATGATTGGGGAACGCAGAATGGGCCTTTCTTTTCCCTGGACACTGCGATTAAATTTTTTGTCCCGCCCATGAAAAAGATGGTAGATTTTTGCCATGAAAATGATATTGTATTCGAACATCATAGTTGTGGAAAGGCAGAGGCGCTGGTCCCTGCTATGGTAATGACAGGATCGGATTTCTGGTTCCCCCAGGCTTCTATCAATGATGTTGACAAATTAATTGAGACCTATAAGAACGAACATATTACCTTTTCTGTCAGCAGTCCCCTTCTTCCGGTTGGCTCTTCTAAGGAAGATATTCGTAAAATCGCTTTTGAGTTTGTAGAAAAATACAAAGATAAGGGCGTACTGTATTGTCAGGATGTCTCATTGGATGGGAAGCCCGGGCATGATTCCTCTCTTTATCCGATTTTTGCAGATGCCGTCTACGAATATAGCCGGAAGGCCTACGAAAACGTAGAAGATTAAAAACCCCCAAATAGCAGTCAATAGAGCAGGGCTTTAACCCTGCTCTATTTGTCGTTCCTTCCACCGGCTGTGAATCGTAAGGGTTTGGCAGAAATTAACGTATAAAAGGTGTTGACAAACGGATTATGGAGTGCTATCTTAAGAACATAGATATTAGCACTCTAGTTAAATGAGTGCTAACAGGAAGCAAAAGCCGTGGAAAGGAGGGAAGGGGATGGAACTGGATGAGAGAAAGAGAACAATATTAACCGCCATCATCCAGACCTATCTGGAGACGGGGGAGCCGGTGGGCTCTCGGACGATTTCCAAGTATACGGATCTGAACCTGAGCTCCGCAACCATCCGCAATGAGATGTCGGATCTGGAGGAGATGGGTTATATCTTACAGCCCCATACCTCTGCCGGTCGGATCCCTTCGGATACGGGCTATCGTCTCTATGTGGATGAGCTGATTCGCCAGAAGGATCAGGAGGTTTCCGATATGAAGGAAATGATGATCCAGAAGACAGACCGGCTGGAGAAGATGCTCAAGCAGGTGGTGAAGGTGCTGGCTTCCAATACCAATTACGCTACCATGATCACGGGTCCGGTCTATCACAGGAATCGGTTGAAGTTCCTTCAGCTGTCCAGGGTCAATGAGCATCAGATCCTGGCGGTGATTGTGGCAGAGGGGAACCTGGTCAAGAATCAGATGATTGCCCTGGAGGAGCCCATCGATGAGGAGCAGATCCTGAAGCTGAACCTTTTGCTCAATACTCAGCTGAATGGATTGACCATCGGGGAGATCAGCCTGGATATGATTCAGCGGATGAAGCAGCAGGCAGGCATTCACAGTGCCGTGATCGGCAGTGTGGTGGATGCGGTGGCAGAGGTCATCCGAAATGATGAGGAAGAGATGCCGGTCTATACCTCCGGTGCAACCAATATTTTCAAATATCCTGAGTTGGCAGATTCCGCCAGAGCCAGTGAGCTGATCTCAGCCTTTGAGGACAAGAGCGATCTGGTGGATATTCTGATGGAGAGTCGGTCAGAGAATGGCGAGGAGGCCGGGACAGGGATTCAGGTCTATATCGGCAATGAATCGCCCATCCAGACCATGAAGGATTGTTCTGTGGTGACAGCCAGCTACGATCTGGGCGGCGGTATGAAGGGAACCATAGGAATCATAGGTCCCAAGCGGATGGATTACGAGAATGTTGTGGATAATTTGAAGACCTTGAAGAATCAATTAGATTCTATTTTCAATAAGAAAGACCAGGGAGAGAAGCAGACGGGAGCGGATACATAGCTCCGGTTTCAAGAGAAAAGAGATGCGGAGCCAGAGGCGCAGGATGCGCAGAGAAGGGTGCGGACAGGAAGGCAGCTCAGATCAAGGAGAAAGGTGGATACAAGCCGTGACAGATAGAGAAAAGACAAGCGTTACACAAGATCAGGCAGCCGAAAACGAAAGGGCTGTCGATTCCGGAGGTCAGGCGCAAGAGTCCAAGACCGCCGGAGGAGTCGGTGAGGATACCGATTGCAAGACAGAGAAGAATAAGGCTTGCAAGTCTTGTGGGGATGCGGCCCCTCAGGCTGAGGAGGATACCTCGGAAGCAGGAGCAGAAGAGGAGGCAGCCGAGGGAGGCGGCCAGGAGACAGAAGAGGGCAAGGAACGAAAGTTCTTTGGCCGTAAGAAGGAGAAGAAAGACAAGAAGGATGAGAAGATCGAGGAATTGACCGATCGGCTGACCCGTCAGATGGCGGAGTTTGATAATTTCCGCAAGAGAACAGAGAAGGAAAAGGCCAGCATGTATGCCATCGGTGCCCGGGATGTGATTGAAAAGCTCCTTCCCGTGGTAGACAATTTCGAGAGAGGCTTGGCAGGAGCGGATCTGAAGGATCCCTTTGCGGCGGGCATGGACAAGGTCTACAAGCAGATGACAGGTCTGCTGGAGAGCCTGGGAGTGACCGCCATAGAGAGCCTGGGAAAGGAATTTGATCCCAACCTTCACAATGCAGTGATGCATGTGGAGGATGAAGAAGTCGGTGAGAATGTGGTAGTGGAGGAATTCCAGAAGGGTTATAAGTACAAGGATTCCGTGGTACGCCACAGCATGGTCAAGGTGGCCAATTAAGAAGCCCAAAGAAGGGCTTAGGAGGAGAAGAATTATGAGTAAAATTATTGGAATTGACTTAGGAACAACCAACAGCTGTGTAGCTGTTATGGAAGGTGGCAAGCCCACCGTAATCGCCAACGCAGAAGGCAGCAGAACAACACCTTCTGTAGTAGCCTTTACCAAGACCGGCGAGCGTTTGGTAGGAGAACCGGCGAAGCGTCAGGCTGTGACCAACGCGGACAAGACCATTTCTTCCATTAAGAGACATATGGGAAGTGATTATAAGGTAGATATCGATGGCAAGAAGTACTCTCCCCAGGAGATTTCAGCCATGATCCTGCAGAAGCTGAAGAGCGATGCAGAGAATTACCTGGGCGAGAAGGTGACGGAGGCCGTGATCACCGTACCGGCCTACTTCAACGATGCCCAAAGGCAGGCTACCAAGGATGCCGGTAAGATTGCAGGCCTGGATGTAAAGCGTATCATCAATGAGCCTACCGCTGCAGCCCTGGCCTATGGTCTGGACAATGAGAAAGAGCAGAAGATCATGGTATACGACTTGGGCGGCGGTACCTTCGATGTTTCCATCATCGAGATCGGTGACGGGGTCATCGAGGTTTTGGCAACAGCCGGTAACAACCGTCTGGGAGGCGATGATTTCGACCAGAAGATCGTAGATTATATGGTTTCCGAGTTCAAGAAGGCAGAGGGTGTAGACCTGTCCGGAGACAAGATGGCTATGCAGAGAATCAAGGAAGCTGCCGAGAAGGCCAAGAAGGAGCTTTCCAGCGCTTCTACTACCAATATTAACCTGCCCTTCATCACCGCTACCTCCGAGGGACCCAAGCATTTCGATATGAACCTGACTAAGGCCAAGTTCGATGAGCTGACCCACGATCTGGTAGAGATGACAGCAGAGCCGGTAAGGAAGGCCTTGAGTGATGCAGGATTGAATGCCTCTGAGCTGAGCAAGGTATTGCTGGTAGGTGGTTCTACTCGTATTCCGGCTGTACAGGACAAGGTAAAGCAGCTGACCGGCCATGAGCCCAGCAAGAGTCTGAATCCGGATGAGTGCGTGGCACTGGGTGCCTCTGTACAGGGTGGTAAGCTGGCAGGAGATGCCGGTGCAGGGGATATCCTGCTGCTGGATGTAACACCTCTGACCCTGTCTATCGAGACCATGGGGGGTGTTGCTACTCATTTGATTGAGAGAAATACGACCATTCCTACCAAGAAGAGCCAGATCTTCTCCACCGCAGCGGATAACCAGACCGCAGTGGATATCAACGTGGTACAGGGCGAGCGTCAGTTCGCCAAGGATAATAAATCTCTGGGTCAGTTCCGTCTGGACGGGATCCCGCCTGCCAGGAGAGGGGTTCCCCAGATTGAGGTTACCTTTGATATCGATGCCAATGGTATCGTCAATGTATCCGCCAAGGATCTGGGCACCGGCAAGGAGCAGCATATTACCATTACCGCAGGCTCCAATATGTCCGAGGACGAGATCAATAAGGCCGTGAAGGAAGCGGCAGAGTTCGAGGCGCAGGATAAGAAGCGCAAAGAGGCTATCGATGCCAGAAATGACGCAGATGCCGCGGTCTTCCAGGTTGAGAAGGCTCTGGAGGAAGCAGGAGACAAGATCGCTGACAGCGATAAGACAGCCGTGGAGGCGGATCTGAATGAGCTGAAGTCCCTGCTGGAGAAGGCTCCTATCGATTCCATCACCGACGCGCAGGTTGTGGATATCAAGGCAGCCAAGGAGAAGCTGATGCAGAGCGCTCAGACCCTCTTTACCAAGATGTATGAGAACATGCAGCAGGCGCAGGGTGGTCAGGCAGGTCCTAACCCGGGTGCGGGCGCAGGAGCCGGTTCTGCCACAGGATCCGGTGATGACGATGTAGTAGATGCCGACTACAAGGAAGTATAAGACCTGTAGCAGAGGCCTTTTCAAGAGAGTTTAGTTAGAAGATACGAGGTTGCTGGCGGGGGCTTATCCACAGGCGGATAGACCCGTCAGCAGCCTTGTTGCGTGCAGAGGTAGGAGAAAATGGCTGAAAAAAGAGATTATTATGAGGTTCTCGGAGTGGACAAGGGGGCGGATGACGCAACCCTGAAGAAGGCATACC
This sequence comes from Coriobacteriaceae bacterium, assembly GCA_963649395.1. Lineage (GTDB taxonomy): Bacteria > Bacillota > Clostridia > Lachnospirales > Lachnospiraceae > Scatomonas. Next base: position 5,562 of record CAVJHW010000012.1, read on the forward strand.
GGAAGCTTGCCAAGAAATACCATCCGGATATGAATCCGGGGGACAAGGAGGCAGAAGCCAGATTCAAGGAGGCTACGGAGGCATATTCCGTGCTGAGTGATCCGGAGAAGAGACACCAATACGACCAATTTGGCCATGCGGCCTTTGAGGGCGGGGCTGGCGGAGCAGGCGGCTTTGGCGGCTTTGATTTCAGCGGCGCAGATATGGGAGATATCTTCGGGGATATTTTCGGGGATCTCTTCGGGGGCGGCCGTTCCCGCCGCTCCAACAATGGTCCCCAGAAGGGAGCCAGCCTGCGGGCGGTGATCCATATCAGCTTCGAGGAAGCGGTATTTGGCTGCGAGAAGGAGCTGGAACTGAATATGAAGGAGGAGTGCCCCACCTGCGGGGGCAATGGGGCCAAGCCGGGGACCTCTCCGGAGACCTGCTCCAAGTGCCATGGCCAGGGGCAGGTGACCTATACCCAGCAGTCCCTCTTCGGCATGGTTCGAAATGTGCAGACCTGTCCGGACTGCGGCGGCAGCGGCAAGATCATAAGGGATAAGTGTACTGCCTGTCGGGGTACCGGATACATCTCCAAGCGGAAAAAGATTAAGGTCAGCGTTCCGGCCGGTATTGATGACGGTCAGAGCATCCGTATCCGGGAGAAGGGAGAACCGGGCAGCAACGGAGGTCCCAGAGGAGATCTGCTGGTGGAGGTATCTGTGGCCAGACATCCTATTTTCCAGCGTCAGGGAACCGATATTTTCTCCACAGCACCTATGACCTATGCCCAGGCAGCCCTGGGGGGAGACATTCGCATTAATACTGTGGACGGAGACGTGCTTTATACGGTCAGGGCCGGGACCCCGACCGATACCCGTATCCGTCTGAAGGGCAAGGGGGTTCCCTCCCTTCGCAACAAGGAGATGCGCGGCGACCATTATGTGACCCTGGTCGTCCAGGTACCTACCAAGCTCAACGAGGAGGCCAAGGAAGCCCTGCGGAGGTTCGATGCAGCCTGCGGGAACCGGCCTTATGGGGACCAGAACGAGACAAGCGGAAAAAATGAAAAAAGCGACAAGAGCGGCAGGAAGAAAAAAGGCTTTATGAACAAGATGAAGGAGGTCTTTGAGGACTGAGTATCTTGGAAAGCCCAGACAAGCAGCCGGGCCGGGGCTTGAGGCACGAGCTAGGGCAAGAGGGTTTACTTTTGGGGGATTCTCGTGTATGATAATCCACAGACCAAGTGAAAAGCGAGCCGGAGGATGCGTGGAAGCCTACTTCGGGAGCGGGAGGAGGAACTTTGAGCACCTTAGTTGTATTTCAGCAGATGCTGGTGATCTTCATTTTGATTGCGGTGGGTTATCTACTCAGGAAGAAGGGCTACATCAGCGACCAGGGAACGAGGCTTTTGTCCTTCCTGGTGGCCAACGTCACCAACCCGGCTCTGATTCTGAGCAGTGTTTTGGGAGAGGATACGGGGATTACCCACAGGGATATTCTGCATATGTTCCTGGTGACGGTCATTCTCTATGCGATCTTGATCTTGATAGGCTGGTTGCTGCCCAAGATCTGTCGGATCCCCAAGGAGGATCAGAAGTTCTATCACCTGATGACGGTCTATGCCAATACGGGATTTATCGGGATTCCCCTGGTTTCTGCTGTCCTGGGATCGGAAGCCTTAATCTTCGTGACCATTGTGAATATCGTATTTAATCTGCTATTTTATACCCACGGTCTGCAGGTATTGACCGCAGGCACCGGCGCAGGCAGGCAAAAGATCAGCTGGCGAACCTTTCTTAATGCAGGAATGGTCATGAGCCTTTTGGCTCTTCTTATTTTCTGGTTTCAATTGTCCCTGCCGGTGGCCTTGGAGGACAGCGTGATCTATATCGGACGCTCCACTACCTTCTTGTCCATGCTTGTGCTGGGAGTTTCTCTGGCCAACACTCCATTTTCCACTATTTTCAAGGATGTCAGAACCTTTCTCTACATTCTGGTGCGCATGCTGGCCCTTCCCATGCTTCTGTGTCTGGGCATGAAGCAATGGGTCAGCCATCCCATGATACTCTGCGTATCAGTCTTGATGCTGGCTATGCCTTGCGGCAATCTGCCCCTGATCGTTGCTCAGCAGCATGGGGTGAAGGCGGATATTCTTTCCAGGGGCATTGTACAGAGCACCCTGATCTCTATCCTAACGATTACCCTTGTAACTACAATTTTATAGGAGATAGAACCATGAAATGGAATAAGTATACCCTGAAGACGGTGACGGCAGCGGAGGACATTGTCATCTCTGTCCTGACGGATATTGGCATTCAGGGAGTTGAGATCCAGGATCGCCAGCCTCTGACCCAAGAGGATAAGCAGCAGATGTTTGTGGATATCCTGCCGGATCTGCCGGAGGATGACGGGATTGCCTATCTGAATTTCTATCTGGAGCCGGAGGAGGACAATGAGGCGATTCTGCACCGGGTTCAGGAGGAACTGGATGACCTGAGAAATTTCATGGATATCGGGGAGGGCAGCGTGACGCGGTCTCAGACGGAGGATAAAGACTGGATCAATAACTGGAAGGAGTTCTTTCACCAGTTTTATGTGGACGATGTCCTGATTATTCCCTCCTGGGAACAGGTGAAGGAGGAGGATCAGGGCAAATTAATCATCCATATCGATCCGGGCACGGCCTTTGGAACCGGTATGCATGAGACCACCCAGCTTTGCATCCGCCAGCTGAAGAAATATGTCCGGCCCGGGGCGGAGCTTCTGGATGTGGGAACCGGCAGCGGTATCCTGTCCATCCTTGCCTTGAAATTCGGAGCCGGTCATGCTCTGGGAACCGACCTGGATCCCTGTACCATCTCTGCCGTGGCGGAGAATAAGGAGGTCAATGGGATTCCAAAGGCGGCCCTGGATCTGGTTATCGGCAATATCATTGACGATCCTAAGGTGCAGGATAGGGCCGGATATGAGCAATATGACATCGTTACCGCCAATATTCTGGCGGACGTGCTGATTCCCCTGACGCCGGTGATCCAAAGACACCTTAAGCCCGGCGGCATCTATATCACCTCCGGTATCCTGGATGTCAAGGAGCAGGAAGTGACGGAGGCTGTAAAAGCAGCCGGTATGCAGATCCTGGAAGTAACCCGCCAGGGAGAGTGGGTGTCGGTGACAGCGAGAAGGTAAGGCAGTGGTTAGTGGTTAGTGGCTAGTGGGCAGTGGGTAGTGGCTAGGGGTTAGTGGATAGGGGATAGGGGATAGTGGGTAGAGGTTAGTGGGTAGTGAAAGGGGGGTGGGGAGGTTGCGTCGGTTTTTTACGGAGCCGGATCTGATCCGGGAGGGAAGGGTGGTTATAACTGGGGAGGATGTGAGGCATATTCGCCAGGTGCTGCGGATGGTTCCGGGGGATCCCTTGTTGGTCTGCTGCGGAGATGAATGGGAATATAGCTGCCGCATTCGGACCATAGAAGAGGACAGAGTAGAGGCAGAGATCCTGGATGCCCAGAAGCCGGGCAAGGAGCTGCCTTCCCGCCTTGTCCTCTTTCAATGTCTTCCCAAGGGAGACAAGATGGAGCTGATTATCCAAAAGGCGGTGGAGCTGGGGGCTGCTGAGATTGTGCCGGTAGCTTCCGCTCGCTGCGTGGTTCGGCTGGATCCGAAAAAAGCTGCCAATAAGGGTAAGCGGTGGAACAGCATTGCCGCAGAGGCGGCGAAGCAGTCCAAGCGGATGGTCATCCCCCCGGTGCATGAGCTTATGGGATGGCAGGAAGCCTTGGAATATGCCAAGGGCATGGATGTCAGGCTGATTCCCTATGAAAAGTCGGAGGGAATCGGAAGGACCCGGCAGATTTTTTCAGAGATCAGGCCGGGCCAGTCCGTGGCTGTCTTCATCGGGCCGGAGGGAGGCTTCGAGGAGACGGAGGTGGAGGCGGCGGAAGCTTTGGGCTTTCAGCCTATTTCCCTGGGAAAGCGGATCCTGCGCACGGAGACAGCCGGTATGACCGTCCTGTCGATTCTGATGTACCTGCTAGAGGAGGAGTGAGGGACGGATGGAGATTTATTTGGACAACTCGGCCACCACGAGATGCTATGAAGAAGTGAAGGATATCGTGGTCAAGACCATGATGGAGGATTATGGCAATCCCTCCTCCATGCACCGAAAGGGCTCCGCGGCAGAGAAGTATCTGCGGGAGGCAGCGCAAACCCTGGCCGGTCTGATGAAGGTGCAGGAAAAGGAGCTTATTTTCACCTCTGGAGGCACGGAATCCAACAACTGGGCCCTGTTCGGGACGGCCATGGCTCATCACCGCCAGGGCAAGCATATCATCACGACAGCTGTAGAGCATGCGGCGGTGGCGGCTCCTCTGGCAGCCCTGGAGGACCAGGGCTTTACTGTAACTCGTCTTCCGGTGGACAGCCGGGGAAGGGTGAAGCTGCAGGCCTTGGAGGAGGCCCTCACGGAGGAAACCATCCTGGTATCTGCTATGTATGTCAACAACGAGATCGGCAGCCTGGAGCCCATTGGGGAGATGGGACAGATAATTAAGGAGAAGAATCCTAAGACCTTATTCCACGTGGATGCCATCCAGGCCTTTGGCAAATACCGCATCTATCCCAAAAGGATGAAGATAGACCTCCTGTCTGCCAGCGGCCATAAGATTCATGGCCCCAAGGGGGTGGGCTTCCTTTATCTGGACAGCCAGGCTCGTATCAAGCCCCTGATTCTGGGAGGCGGTCAGCAAAATGGCCTGCGGTCCGGAACGGATAATGTGCCGGGAGTGGCAGGCATGGCCCTAGCTGCCAAAAAGATCTATCAGAATCTGGAGGAAAATGTGGCCCATATGTACCGGATCAGGAAGCAGCTGGCTGAGGGGCTGGCGGCCCTGGATCAAGTGGTCCTTCACGGAATGGAGGGAGAGGAGGGGGCTCCCCATATCCTCAATGCCTCCTTCCTGGGCATTCGCAGCGAGGTTCTCCTTCATACCCTGGAGGATCGGGGCATCTATGTCTCTGCAGGCAGCGCCTGCTCCAGCCACAAGAGGGCGGGAAGTCCTACCTTGACGGCCATCGGCTGCTCCAGGGCAGAGATGGAATCCGCAGTGCGCTTCAGCTTCTGTGAGTCCAACACCGAGGAGGAGATCCAAGAGACCCTGGCAGTATTGGGAGAGGTCCTTCCCCTGCTGAGAAGGTATACCCGACGATGAACGGAATCGAGTGATGAGGGAGAAGAGGAAGGAGAAGAAGGAAGATGTTCCAGGCATTTTTGATTAAATATGCGGAAATCGGCATTAAGGGGAAGAATCGATATATTTTTGAAGACGCCCTGGTGCGCCATATCCGGAGAGTTTTAAAGGAGGTAGAGGGCGATTTCCAGGTGTCTAAGGAAATGGGTCGGATCTATGTGGAGGCCGAAGGGGACTTTGACCGGGAAGGAGCCATCGAGGCTCTCCAGCGGGTCTTTGGTATCTTCGCCATCTGTCCTGTTACTATAGTGGAGGATCAGGGCTACGACCAGCTGGCGCAGGCTCTGGTGGACTATGTGGGACAGACCTATCCGGACTCTCAGGCTACCTTCAAGGTATGTGCCCGCAGAGCCAACAAGAATTATCCCCTGAACTCTATGGAACTGAATGTGGAGCTGGGGGGCGCCATTCTGGATGCCTATCCGACCATGAAGGTGGACGTGCATCACCCTGAGATCTCACTGACGGTGGAGGTACGCCACAAAATCTATATTTATTCCCAGATGATCCCCGGTCCCGGGGGAATGCCGGTGGGAACCAACGGCAGCGCCATGCTCCTCCTGTCCGGGGGAATCGATTCCCCGGTAGCAGGTTACATGATCGCCAAGCGAGGGGTTAAGATTGATGCAGTCTATTTCCATGCTCCGCCCTATACCAGCGACCGAGCCAAGCAAAAGGTGGTGGATCTGGCTAAGCTGGTGGCACGCTACAGCGGTCCCATCCGCCTTCATGTGGTGAATTTTACGGAAATTCAGCTGGCCATCTATGAAAAATGCCCCCATGACGAGCTGACCATTATTATGAGGCGCTATATGATGAAGATAGCCGAGGCCTTTGCTGCCCAGGACGGTGCCCTGGGACTCATTACCGGAGAAAGCATCGGTCAGGTAGCCAGCCAGACCATCCACAGCTTAGCCTGCACCAATGAGGTCTGCAGCCTGCCCGTCTTCCGCCCCCTGATCGGCTTCGACAAGCAGGAAATCGTAGATGTAGCCCTGAAAATCGGGACTTATGACACATCCATCCTCCCCTATGAGGATTGCTGTACCATTTTTGTAGCCAAACATCCCGTCACCAAGCCCAGCCTCAAGGCCATCCGCCATTCCGAGAAAAAGCTGGCAGATTGCATCGATGAGATGATGGAGACCGCTATCCGCACAGCAGAGACCATAGAGGTGGAAGGATAGGAAATCGCCCGCTATGCCATGTCGTGCAATGTTCAGCCCCCGCAAAGAAAAGCGGCATACCCTTGGAAAATCCAAGGGCATGCCGCCCATATAAGCTTAGGCTGCAAGGACCTGCCTGAGGCAGCCTATATAAGGTCTTATACCAGGAAAGGGCCTGCTTGCGCAACCCGTGTAAGGTCTTATACCAGGTAAGGGGTCAGAACCTTCATAACCTGATCCAGGGAATCTCCCTCAGAGTGGATGTTCAGATCGATGGGCTTGGACAGGTCCAGGCTGAAGATCCCCATGATGGACTTGGCATCGATAACATATCTGCCGGACACCAGATCAAAATCAAAATCAAATTTTGCGATCTCATTGACGAAAGACTTTACCTTATCGATAGAATTCAGTGAAATCTGTACTGTTTTCATACATTAATCCTCCTAGATGATCAGCTAACTACTACTATACAACAGTTGATGCGGGGGCTTTGCCACCCAGACTCATCTTACATTTTGTATCAACAAAAGTCAAGGCAGGATTCATACAAAATTGCTTTCAATAAGCCCAAACCAGAGTTGGAGAGAATCGAATGTTAAAGTACAGAAAAATAACCGCTGCGGATGATGCAGCTATCGCTAAAATCATTCGTGAAAACCTGGAAAAGCAGCATTTGGACATACCGGGGACCGCATATTTTGATCCCCCTGTGACACCGTCAGAGGAGCATTTGCCTTAACAAAGAGGTACACACTTTAAGGAATGTAAAAACATGGCAGAAATCAAATTATTTGAGCTTGGTTCAACGGTAAGAGAACGTACATCCTGTGCTGTTACCCTGGAAAAAGAGTTGCAAAACACCATTGAAAATAATATGGAGACATTCTTTGGCGTTCGCTTCCTGAAAAGCGAGTATGCGATTAACGGCGGGAGAATGGACAGCATTGGACTTGATGAAAATAATAGTCCTGTTATCTTCGAATACAAACGTAGCACCAATGAGAATGTTATCAATCAGGGATTGTTCTATTTGGATTGGCTGCTGGATCATAAGGCAGATCTTAAGCTGTTGGTAATTGAGAAACTGGGTATGGAAGTAGCGGATCAGCTTGACTGGTCGGTACCCTGCGTGATTTGCATCGCAAATGACTTTACCAAGTATGATGTCCATGCGGTGAACCAGATGCAAAGAAATATCAAGCTCGTGAAGTATCGCAAGTATGATGACGATCTGATTTTATTTGAACATTTAAATGTACCTGTCGCAAAGCCGGTAACGGAAACCGCATCCGTGCAGCATATTTCAAATGGCTCCGGAATAACGAAGAATCATCAGGAAAAGCTTGCAGCAGCCAGTACACACTTTAAAATGATCTATGCATCATTATGTGATTATATAGAATCATTGGGAGATGACCTGGTGCCGAATCAATTGAATATGTATTTGGCTTATAAAAAAGTACAAAATGTCTTCTGCATTGAGATCTACAATAAGAGGATAATTTTGCGAACAAAGCTTGATCCGAACAGCGTGGAGTTAGAAGAAGGATTTATCCGCGATACTCGAGGTATCGGCCACTATGGCACAGGCAATTTGGAGATCAGCATCAAAACAGAGGAGGACTTTCTGAAAGCAAAGCCCCTGATAGAACGAGCATACAACGAAGCGTAAAGAAAATATCTCGGATTGGTACACTCGTTCCGCTTTCCCGGTACCCCTCCACCCGTCCGGACAGGTGCCCGTCAAATAAGAACCACAAGCACAAGGAGTGAAATACCCATGAAGAAAAAAGCAGCTCTCCACAACCTGGGATGCAAGGTCAACGCCTACGAGTTGGAGGCCATGCAGCAGGAATTGGAAAGAGCAGGCTACCAGATCGTTCCCTTCCAGCCGGGAGCCGACCTTTACCTCATCAACACCTGCACGGTGACTAACATTGCCGACCGCAAGTCCCGGCAGATGCTGCACAAGGCTCGGAAAATGAACCCCCAGGCCATTGTGGTCGCCGTGGGCTGTTATGCCCAGGCTCAGGGCCAGGAGCTTCAAAAGGACGAAGCCATCGATCTGGTCATCGGCAATGACCACAAGAAAGACTTCCTGTCCATTTTGCAGGAATACGAGGCATCGCTGTGCAGGGAGCTCCAATTTTCTCCTGTGGGCGACATCCGCTCCCTCCATACCTACGAGGATTTGGAGATCTCCCGCACCGAGGACCACACGCGTGCCTTCCTCAAGGTGCAAGACGGCTGCAACCAATTCTGCTCCTATTGCATCATTCCCTACGCCCGTGGCCGGGTACGGAGCAGAAAGGCCCAAAGCGTCTGCCAGGAGGTGGCAAGGCTGGCTTCCCATGGCTGCAAGGAGATTGTTTTGACGGGGATCCATCTCAGCTCCTACGGGACAGATCTGGAAGGGGCGGATAATCTGCTCAGCTTGATCCGCCAGGTTCATGCCATAGAGGGAATCCACCGGATCCGCCTGGGTTCTCTGGAACCGGGAATCATTACGGAGGACTTTGCCCAGGCGCTGACGGATCTGCCCAAGGTCTGCCCGCATTTTCATCTGTCCTTGCAAAGCGGCTGCAATCGAACCCTCCAGCGGATGAATCGCCATTATACCAGGGAGGAGTACCGGGAGAAATGTCAGATTCTGCGCCAGTATTTTACCCACCCGGCTTTGACCACAGATATTATTGTGGGCTTTCCCGGGGAGACGGAGGAGGATTTTGAGGAATCCAGAGAATTCATGGATCAGATATCCTTTTTCGAGACCCATGTATTTCCCTATTCCAGACGGGAGGGTACCCGGGCAGCGGCATTTCCCGGCCAGCTGCCGGAGGCTGTCAAGAAGGCGCGCAGCCGGGTTCTTCTGCAGTTGGACCAGGTGAAACGGCAGGAATATCTTCGCCTTTTTCTGGGGCAAGAAATAGAGATCTTGATCGAGGAGCAGGTGATATGGGAGGGACAGGCCTGTTGGACCGGTCATTCCAGACACTACCAGAAGGCTCTGATCCCCCTGGGAAAAGAGGAGAAAACAAACCTGGAAAATGCAATTGTCAAGGTCTTGCCGGAGAAAATTGTCGATGAAGAGATTCTGTATTGCTATTTTATATGAATTATATTAGAATAGAAGGGATATAAGGCTGCAGCGGCTGCCGAGGCAGCAGCTGACATCTATGAAGGTCAGGACGTGAAAATATGACAGATTTAAGTAATACACAATTTTTCCAGGTTACAACGGAACCGGAGATTTCAGTAAAGAAGGTTTTGGATGTTGTGTATAATGCGATGGCGGAGAAGGGATATAATCCTGTAAACCAGATCGTAGGTTATATTATGTCAGGAGATCCCACCTATATCACCAGCCACAAGGGTGCCAGGAGCATGATCATGAAGGTGGAAAGGGACGAATTGGTGGAGGAACTTCTGAAGGAATATATCAGAAATGAATCCTGGAAGGATGACGCAGAATGAAGCGCATTCTGGGTTTAGACTATGGAACGAAGACCTTAGGGGTGGCTGTCAGCGACCCTCTTGGCCTGACGGCGCAGGGCGTGGAGATTATCCGCAGGAAGTCAGAGAACAAGCTGCGGCAGACGCTGGCCAGGCTGGAGGAGCTGATCGCTCAATACCAGGTGGAACTCCTGGTATTGGGCTATCCCAAGCACATGAATAACGATATCGGGGACAGGGCTGTCAAATCTCTGGAATTTAAGGAAATGCTGGAAAAGAGGACAGGCCTGGATGTTGTCATGTGGGATGAACGGCTGACCACCGTGGAGGCTCATCGAACCCTTTCCCAGACTCGCGTGCGGGGCTTAGAAAGGAAGCAATACGTGGATGAGTTGGCGGCGGTTTTCATTCTCCAGGGATATCTGGATTATCTTCACAACCAGGAGTTTGGGGGCCTTGACGCCTAAACCAGCTTTCAAGTCTTCCCGGATGACGCAATTCGTGGGTCAGAAGGAGAAAAGCATGGAAAGAATTCGATTTGTAGCAGATGATGGAGATGAAGTAGAATTTTATGTAGAGGAAGAGACAAGAGTGAACGGGATCAGTTATCTGCTTGTCACGGACTCTGACCAGGATGAGGCCGATGCCTACATTCTGAAGGATATGTCTGCGGACGGCGATGTCGAGGCTGATTATGTGATGGTGACCGATCAAGTGGAGTTGGAAGCCATCGGAAGCGTATTTCAGCAGATGTTGGAGGATGTAGACATTCGATAAATATGGAGGTATTGTTTGAAAGATAATCAAAAAAGTAAATTACGTATCATTCCTTTGGGCGGATTGGAACAGATAGGAATGAATATTACTGCCTTCGAGTATGAGGACAGTATTGTTGTTGTGGACTGCGGACTTGCCTTTCCGGAGGATGACATGCTGGGCATTGACCTGGTAATCCCGGATGTCACCTACCTGAAGGACAATATCGAGAAAGTCAAGGGATTTGTTATTACGCACGGCCACGAGGATCATATCGGGGCCCTGCCATATATTTTAAAAGAGGTCAATGTGCCGATTTACTCCACGAAGCTGACCATTGCCCTGATAGAGAATAAGCTGAAGGAGCATAATCTTCTGCGCAACACCCGACGCAAGATTATTAAGCACGGTCAATCCATCAACCTGGGTCGTTTCCGGATTGAATTTATCAAGACCAATCACAGCATCCAGGACGCTTCCGCGCTGGCTATCTATTCTCCGGCGGGAACCGTGATTCATACCGGTGATTTCAAGGTAGATTATACCCCGGTCTTTGGGGATGCCATTGATCTGCAGCGCTTTGCAGAGATCGGCAAAAAGGGCGTTCTGGCCCTCATGTGTGATAGTACCAATGCAGAGAGAAAGGGATTTACCATGTCCGAGCGGACCGTGGGAAGAACCTTTGACAATATCTTTTCCGAGCATAGGAATACCCGTCTGATCATTGCTACCTTTGCTTCCAATGTGGACCGGGTGCAGCAGATTATCAATTCTGCCTACAAGTTCGGCAGAAAAGTGGTGGTAGAGGGCCGCAGTATGGTCAATGTCATCTCCACAGCGGCAGAGCTGGGTTATCTGAATATTCCGGATAAGACCCTGATCGACATTGACAAGATGAAGAATTATCCGGATGAGCAGATGGTCCTGGTAACTACCGGCAGTCAGGGTGAGTCCATGGCGGCTCTGTCCCGTATGGCAGCCAGCATTCACAAGAAGGTAACCATCAAGCCCGGAGATACCATTGTATTTAGCTCCAACCCCATCCCGGGCAATGAAAAGGCAGTATCTAAGGTCATCAATGAGCTGTCTGCCAAGGGAGCGGATGTTATATTCCAGGATGTGCACGTGTCAGGTCATGCCTGCCAGGAGGAGATCAAGCTGATCTATTCCCTGGTGAAACCCCAATATGCCATTCCTGTTCACGGTGAGTTCCGGCATCTGAAAGCTCAGGCCAAATTAGCTCTGGATCTGGGCATTCCCAAGGAAAATGTAAAGATTCTCCAGTCCGGTGATGTGCTGGAGCTGGATAAGGAAGGAGCCCAGGTAACAGGAAAGGTTCATACAGGAGCTATTTTCGTAGACGGACTGGGTGTCGGGGACGTGGGAAATATCGTCCTAAGAGACAGGCAGCACCTGTCTGAGGACGGTATCATCATTGTTGTAATGACCCTGGACAAGCGGGGCAATCAGCTCCTGTCCGGCCCGGATATCGTCTCTCGGGGCTTTGTCTATGTGAGAGAATCCGGCGACATGCTGGGGGAAGCCCGGGGGCTCATCGAGGATGCCCTGGATGACTGCCTGCGGCATAAGGTAACCGACTGGGGCAAGATCAAGAATGTGATCAAGGATTCCCTGAGCGCCTATGTATGGAAGAAGACCCAGCGGCGGCCCATGATCCTCCCCATTATTATGGAAGCATAGCAGGTCTGGCGGAAGGTAAGAAGGGGTGGTTTGTCACCTGTCGGAGGACAAGAAGGATTTGCCCCTTGTTGGACGGTCAGCGAAGGAGAGAAGCACATGGCCAGGACAAAGACCAAGAAAAAGGATAGGGGATACAAGCTGGCGGTCAGCGGGGCACAGAAGGTCATAAGGATTCTTCTGTATGTTTGCCTGGCAGTGGCTGTTATTTTCCTGGGACGGGAGGCTTATACCCTGGGTTATCAGATCTTTGACGGGTCTGCCGTGGACGCCAAGGAGGGGAAGGACGTGGCCGTGACGGTGACAGATGACATGTCTGTATCGGATATCGGTGAGATGCTGAAGGACAAGGGTCTCATCGACGAGCGGGTGCTGGCCTTCCGGATTCAGGAGCTTCTGTCGGATTATCATGATAAGATCCTGCCGGGAGCCTATATCCTGAATACCTCCCAAACGGTGGAGGAGATGCTGGCGATCCTGGCTCAGGAGAATACGGAGGGACAACCCACTTCTCTGAATAGCAAGGACTCCGACAGCGGATCAGGTTCGGCATCCGGCCAGCCTTCCGACGATGGCTCAGCTGGTTCTGGAGGAACCGCCGGGGAAGGCGGTGCAAAGCCGTGAACAGGGATGAGAGGATGACAATCTATCTGAATTCCCTGGAAGCAGGGAATTCCCCCTTTTTGGAGGAGCTGGAAAGGGAGGCCCGTCAGAACCGGGTGCCCATTATCCGGCGAGAGACCCAAAGTCTGTTGAAGGTGCTTTTGGCTCTCAGACAGCCCAAGCGAATCCTGGAGGTGGGGACGGCGGTGGGATTCTCCGCTATCCTTATGGCGGCTGCTACCTCCGGGGATTGTCAGATTACAACCATAGAGAATTATGAGAAGAGAATTCCAAAGGCCCGGGAGAACTTTCGGGAATCCGGTTATGAGGAACGGATTACTCTTCTGGAGGGGGATGCGGCTGAGGTCTTGAAGACCTTGGACCCCCCCTTTGATTTTGTCTTCATGGATGCGGCCAAGGGGCAATATCTGGCCTTTTTGCCGGAGGTTCTGCGCCTGATGCGGCCGGGCAGCCTTTTGGTGTCTGACAATGTGCTGCAGAACGGAGACTTGCTGGAATCCCATTATCTGGTGGAACGACGCAATCGAACCATTTACAAGAGAATGCGGGAATACCTATATCAGCTGAAGCACAGAGAGGATCTGGTGACCACCATCCTTTCTCAGGGAGATGGGGTAGCCATCAGTGTCATGCAGGAAAAAGCCATAACGAGGGAGCAGGCATGATGCGCGGACAAGGAGAAAAGATGAGCAGGAAGGTACCTGAACTGCTGGTTCCGGCCAGCTGCCTGGAGGTGTTGAAGGTTGCCTTCGCCTTCGGGGCGGATGCGGTCTATATGGGGGGAGAGGCCTATGGACTTCGAGCTAAGGCCAGGAATTTTACCCGGGAGGAGATGGAGGAGGGAATCTGCCTTGCCCATGCTCTGGGGAAGAAGGTCTACGTGACCGTCAATATTCTGGCTCATAACCGGGATCTGGCAGGGGTGGAGGTCTATCTGGAGGAACTGAGGGACCTGCAGCCGGATGGTCTGATTATCGCTGATCCGGGAATTTTCCGCCTGGCCGGTCAGATCTGTCCCCGGCTGCCCCGCCATATCAGCACCCAGGCCAACAATACCAACTATGAGACCTGCCGTTTCTGGCATGAGCTGGGGGCGGATCGGATCGTGACAGCTCGGGAGCTTTCTCTGGAGGAGATCAGGGAGCTTCGGGCTCGGATTCCGGAGGAGCTGGAGCTCGAGACCTTTGTCCACGGCGCCATGTGTATCTCTTATTCCGGGCGCTGTCTTCTGTCCAATTACCTGGTAGGGCGGGATGCCAATCAAGGCGCCTGCACCCATCCCTGCCGGTGGAAATATGCGGTGATGGAGGAGACAAGACCCGGGGAATATTTCCCCCTTTATGAAAATGAGCGGGGGACCTTCCTTTTCAATTCGAAGGATCTATGCATGGTGGATCATCTGCCGGATCTCATGGAGGCGGGCATCGACAGCTTTAAGATCGAGGGCCGGATGAAGACCGCTCTCTATGTGGCTACGGTGGCTCGCACCTACCGCAAGGCCATAGATGATTATTTGCTGGATCCGGAGCTCTATCGGCAGAATCTGCCCTGGTATCAGGATCAGATTTCCAACTGTACCCACAGGCAGTTCTCCACCGGCTTTTTCTACGGAAAACCTTCCCAGGAGGATCAGATCTATGACAATAGCACCTATGTGAAGGAATATACCTATCTGGGTATGGTGGCGGGACTGGATTCCCGGGGCTTGCCCTATGTGGAACAGAAAAATAAGTTCTGCGTAGGGGATGAGATCGAGGTTATGCAGCCGGACGGCAGCAACCGTAAGGTGCGGGTGAGAGCCATCTACGATGAGCAGGGACAGGCCATGGAATCGGCACCTCACCCCCGGCAGGAGCTGCACCTGGATCTGGGCATGCAGCCGAATCGATATGATATTCTGCGCTGCCCTGCGCAGACAGAAGGGCAAAAGTAGAGAGCCAATCTGTCCACCGCGGGGGGCAAGCAGGGATCTCCCTCAACAAGGATCATAATAGCCGGGAAGGGTCTCTCGAAGGAGGCCCTTCAGCCGCAATTCAAGCAGAGTGGCAGATAGCTCCGATAAGGGGAGTCTGGTGGCCTCCAAAAGGGCTTCCAGGCTCTTTTCTGATTGACAGAGACTGTGATAGACGACCTTTTGCCTATCGGTCAGGGAAGAAGGACCATCGGCCATAGACGGTTCGGGAGAGGGAGGTTCGCTGGAAATTCCCAAATCCTCCAACAGCTGTTCCGGGGACAGGGCAATACCGGCTCCCTGGGCGATGAGGGCATTACAGCCTTCACTGAGTCCGTCCTCGGTACGGCCAGGCAGGGCGTAGACATTCTTGCCCTGTTCCAGGGCATAATCTGCTGTGATCAGGGAACCGGATTTCCTCCTTGCTTCAATGACCAGCACCAGATCCGCCAAACCGCTGATGATGCGGTTGCGGATGGGGAAATGCCAGGCCTCCGGATGACTCCCGGGCTCCAGCTCGGACAGAATGCCTCCTCCGGTTTGCAAAATCTTTCGGTAAAGGGGGTAATTGGCCTTGGGATAGCAGACATCAGCACCGCTGCCCATGACGGCGAAGGTTTTGCCTCCCCCGTCCAAAGCCCCCTGGTGAGCCCAGGCATCCACGCCATAGGCCAGGCCGCTGATGATCTGAACCCCGCGGGAAGCCAGGATTTTTCCAAAATGCAAGGCCTGTGCCCTGCCATAGCGGCTGCAGGAACGGGCTCCCACGATGGCCACACTCTTAGCATGGGGATCCGGAAGACTGCCGATGACATAGAGGCCCTTCGGCATCCGCTCCAAGGGCAGGAGTTTCTCCGGATATCCGGGGGTATGTCTGCCATAATAGACGGGCTTGTCTATTTTCTCATAATGTAGATTCCCTTCATAATATTCCATGATCCTCTCCTCCTTCTCGATAGCGATAACAGATGGCCTCGCTGATATGGGTCTCCCCCACGAGGCTGTCCCCTTCCAGGTCTGCGATGGTTCGGGCTACCCGGAGGATGCGATGATAGCCCCGGGCACTGAGATCCAGGGTATGAAAGGCACTTTCCATCAATCGATGGGCCTCCTGGGTCAGCTGACAATATTTCTCCAATAAAGAGGGGGGAAGCTCGCTGTTGAAGCAAAAGTCCAAAGAGCGGAAGCGGTCTTGCTGAGCCAGACTGGCCTTCCTTACCTCTTCGCGCATGGAAGCGGAGGTCTCCCGGGAAGCTTGCCCGCAGGACAGGTCTTGGTAGGTAACAAGGGGAACGTCTACCCGCAGATCGATGCGGTCTAAGATGGGACGACTGACTTTTTGCTGATAGGCTCGGATTTCCTGAGGACTGCAGGTGCAGCGGCTCATGTCCGGATAATAAGAACAGGGACAATTGTTCATTGCGGCCGCCAAAAGAAAGTGGGCTGGAAAATTATAAGTTCCCCCCAGCCGTGAGATCAGGATGCGATGCTCCTCCAGGGGTTGACGCAGCAGTTCCAGGGTTCTTCCCGGCATTTCCGGCAGCTCGTCCAGGAAGAGAACCCCCCTGTGGGCCAGAGTAATCTCGCCGGGTCTGGGAAATTGTCCCCCGCCGCACAGGGCAGCCGGGGACAGGCTGTAATGGGGGGAGCGGAAGGGTCTTTCCTCGATTAAGATTCCCTCCGGCAGCAGTCCTGCCACACTGTAGATCTGAGAGACCTCCAGACTTTCCTCCCGGCTCATGGGGGGCAGGATACCGGCCAGTCTCCGGGCCGTCATGGACTTGCCGGAGCCAGGAGGACCGCAGAGCAGGAGGTTGTGAAAGCCGGCGGCAGCTATCATAGCCGTGCGCTTGACAGAGGATTGCCCGCAAATATCGGCGAAATCCGGAGTCAGGGCTTCCCCTTCGGAGACAGGAGATTCCCTTCCCTCTCCGGCAGGAAGCTCATGGCCTGCTTCTGCCTCCGGCAGGTCTTCTCCTCGGCAATAGGCAATAAGGTCTTGCAGGCTTTCTACGCCGATGAGCCGTATATTTTCGATCAGCTGTCCCTCCCTTAGGTTTTGCCGGGGGATCACACAGGTATGACAGCCTTGCTCCCGCGCTTTGATCACGCTGGGCAGGATTCCGGTAACCCCCTCTACCTTGCCGTCCAGGTGCAGCTCTCCCAGAACCATGGTTCCCTCCAGAGACAGGGCGGGAATTCTTCCCAGAGCCTCCAAAACCGCTGCTGCAATGGGAAGGTCAAAGCGGGTGCCCTCCTTACGGAGTCCCCCGGGAGATAGGTTGATCGTAATTCGCTTGGGAGGCAGAAAGACCCCCAGGTTTCTCAGGGCAGTGCGCACTCGATCCGACGCCTCCCGCACCTGACTATTCACATGCCCTACCATGACAAACATGGGCATGCCGTCGCTTACGTCCGCCTCCACCCAAACCGGCATTGCCTCCACCCCGCAGATGGCCGCAGACAAAATACTGCAAAACATATTGACTCCTTCCTACTTTCTTATCCGGAAAAATGCAGAAATTGCAAGAAAAATAGAACATTGCAGAACCTCAGAACAGATTGCATGTTTCTATTATCAACAATGTTTTGTAGCCTGTCAATAGCTTTTTGGGTAAAGACTTGTTTTTGAGCAAGGGAGGTGTGCTTTGAAAACGTGAGAGAAAAAGGCTTGCAAGAAAAGATCTTTTGTTGTATATTTGTCTCGATTTGAATTCGTGTTTAGAAAACAGGAGGGAATGAGGTGGCGAAGTATCTGGTAATTGTGGAATCACCTGCAAAGGTGAAGACGGTTAAGAAGTTTTTGGGTTCGAATTACGAGGTGGCTGCCTCCAATGGCCACGTGAGAGATTTGCCCAAGAGCCGTCTGGGTATTGATATAGAGAATGATTATGAACCAAAATATATTACGATCCGGGGAAAGGGGGATCTGCTGGCGGGGCTGCGCAAGGAGGCCAAGAAGGCAGAGAAGGTTTATCTGGCTACCGACCCTGACCGGGAGGGAGAGGCTATTTCCTGGCATCTGTCTAAGGCCTTGAATCTGGATGAACAGAAGATGCGCAGGATCACCTTCAATGAGATCACCAAGACAGCGGTGAAGGCTTCTCTCAAGGAAGCCCGGGACATCGACATGAATCTGGTGGATGAGCAGCAGGCCCGAAGATGTCTGGATCGGATGGTGGGTTATGAAATCAGCCCTCTGCTGTGGAAGAAGATTAAGAGAGGCCTGAGCGCAGGAAGGGTTCAGTCTGTGGCTCTGCGTATCATCGGTGACCGGGAAGAGGAGATCAATGCCTTTATTCCCAAGGAGTATTGGACTTTAGATGCCCTGTTTCAGGTTCCGGGAGAGAAGAAAGCTCTGGAAGCACATTTTTATGGGAAAGAGAAGGAGAAGATTGTCCCCCATTCGGAGGAAGAGCTGAATCGGATCATAGAAGAATTGAATGGCCAGGAGTTTTCAGTGGTGGAGGTGAAGAAGGGCGAGCGAACCAAGAAGGCTCCCCTGCCCTTTACCACCAGCACCCTGCAGCAGGAGGCAGCGAAAACGCTGAATTTTTCCACTCAAAAGACCATGCGTCTGGCTCAGCAGCTCTATGAGGGCGTGGATCTGAAGAATAATGGTACGGTAGGACTGATTTCCTACCTGCGTACCGATTCTACCCGTATTTCCGAAGAGGCGGATCAGGCAGCCCGGTCTTATATTCGGGATCAGTATGGAGACCAGTATGCTGCAGCTGGTGAGACTACAGAGAATAAGAATAAGAAGGCCCAGGATGCCCATGAGGCCATCCGTCCTACGGATGTGACACGGACGCCGGTGGTCATGAAGGAATCCCTCAGCAGGGATCAGTTCCGGCTCTACCAGCTGATCTGGCGTCGTTTTGTGGCCAGCCGAATGGCTTCGGCTATCTATGAAACCCAGTCGGTACGCATTCGGGGAGGGGAATATTATTTCACGGTTTCGGCTTCCCAATTGCAATTTGATGGTTTTTTGTCTGTCTATGTGCAGGAAGAGGAGGAGAAAAAGGAGAATACTCGCGGTCTGAAGGGGTTGGAAAAGGGAGAAGTTCTTACCCTGGAGACCTTAGACAAGGAACAGCATTTTACCCAGCCACCGGCTCATTATACCGAGGCCTCTCTGGTGAAGACCATGGAGGAGCTGGGCATCGGCCGTCCCAGCACCTATGCTCCCACCATCACCACCATCATTAAACGCCGCTATGTGGCCAAGGAGAATAAGAACCTTTATATGACGGAGCTGGGGGAAGTGGTCAACCATATGATGAAGCAAGCCTTCCCCAGCATTGTGGATGTGAATTTTACTGCCAATATGGAAGGACTGCTGGACTGCGTCGGGGACGGCAAGGTTCCCTGGAAAACGGTATTGCGGAATTTTTGGCCGGATCTGGCAGAGGCGGTGGCTCAAGCGGAGAAGGATCTGGAGGAGGTTAAGATCGAGGATGAGGTCACAGATGAGATCTGCGAGGTCTGCGGACGCAATATGGTGATCAAATACGGCCCCCACGGCAGATTCTTGGCCTGCCCGGGCTTTCCGGAATGCCGCAATACCAAGCCCTATCTGGAGAAAATTGGTGTCGCCTGTCCCCTGTGCGGCGGCGAGGTGGTCCTGAAGAAGACCAAGAAGGGGCGGAAATATTACGGATGCTCTAATAATCCCGAATGTGGCTTCATGACCTGGCAGCGCCCTTCAGCCGAGAAATGCCCCCAGTGCGGCGGGTATATGCTGGAAAAGGGGAACAAGCTGGTCTGCGGGGATGAGAAGTGCGGTTATGTGAAGGAAAAACCAAAAAAGGATGAATGATAAGAGGCGGAACCCCGGAGAGTGGAAGGGGTTCCGCTGTTGTAGTGCGCGGAGAGCAGAGGCGGGTCACGTTCCGCGCAAGCTCCCGACCCGCCTGCAGAGCAGGCTATCCGCAGCTGACGCTGCTTCTGTCTGGAGCTAGATGGGCGTTCCGCCCATCTCAACAGGACAATACAAGCCGATCCAAATAAATTTGTCTCGGCTTGCCTTTTCCTGTTGTATTGCGCGGAACTGTTTTGCTTAAATTGTCAGAATTAATCTTGAAATTTGGGGATACACGTGATAAACTATTAACTAATAGAAATCGGGTGAAATTACTGAAAGGAGCAGGAAATGAGCGTACAATTACTGGACAAGACACGGAAAATTAACAAGCTTTTGCATAATAACAGTTCCACAAAAGTTGTATTTAATGACATTTGCGATGTAATGATGGAATGCCTGGAATCTAATATTCTGGTAATTAGCCGTAAGGGGAAGGTTCTGGGAGTGGCGAATTGTCCCGGTGTGGAGAAGATTCAGGAATTGCTCTCGGACACGGTGGGAGAGCATGTGGACTCTCTGCTGAATGATCGTTTGCTCAGTGTGCTTTCCACCAAGGAGAATGTGAACCTTCAGACCCTGGGATTTGAGGGAGAGAATGCGCAGAAGTATACAGCAATCATCAATCCCATTGAGATTGCGGGGGAACGTCTGGGTACGGTATTTATGTATCGTTTTCAGCCTTCTTATGACATTGAGGACATTATTGTCAGTGAATATGGCACCACGGTGGTGGGCCTTGAGATGATGCGGTCAGTGAATGAGGAGAATGTGGAAGAGACCCGGAAGATCCAGGTGGTGAAGTCGGCCTTTAGCACCCTATCCTTCTCGGAAATGGAAGCCATCATCCATATTTTCGAGGAACTGGACGGTCAGGAGGGTATCCTGGTTGCCAGCAAGATTGCAGACCGGGTGGGGATCACCCGTTCCGTGATTGTGAATGCCCTGCGCAAGTTTGAAAGCGCCGGTGTCATTGAGTCCCGCTCCAGCGGTATGAAGGGCACCTATATCAAGGTTTTGAATGATTATATTTTCGACGAGCTGGAGGATGTGAAGGCGAAGAGGCAGAGCAAGGCGCAGGAGAAGGAAAAAGAGAAAGAGGATTAGCGTTGACTAATTGATAAGAGCCGTGATATAGTCCCTTAGGAATCCTTCGTGAGGGAGTAGTGGCGCATAGCGTGACAAGTCAACATACTGACCAGACGGTCTGGCTTGTCTTAAAGAACGAGACTCATGTATGCCAAAAACAGGCATACATGCGGTCTCGTTCTTCTTATGTGGAGGGACAAGCAGCCGATCCTTAGCTACTTCCGGAAGGAGAATGACATGGGAGAGAGGACGGTTAGGATGAAGGATGCATTTCTGAAGACATCGGAGGAGCTTCTGGAGATCACCGGTACGGATGGGGACGGGGGTCTGCGGGGCGCGCAGGTGGAGGAGTCCCGCCGCAGATACGGCGCCAATACCTTTGTGCAGCAGGGTCATGAATCTCTGACCAGGCGGATCTGGGAAGCAGCAACGGAGCCCATGCTGGTGATGCTTTTATTTGCGGCGGCCATCACTCTGGCGGTGAATATTACCCGTTTCCTGACAGGAGGGGAGTATAATTTCCTGGAGTGCTTGGGTATTTTCGCTGCCATCAGTCTGTCTGTGGTGATTACGGTCATTACGGAGGGTAAGAGCGCCAAGGCCTTCGAGGCGCTGAACCGGATCAATGAGGATACCCTGATCAAGGTGATCCGGGAGGGGGAACCCCAGCTAATTCCCCAGAAGGACTTGGTGGTGGGAGATCTTGTCCTGATTGAGACGGGGGACAAGATTGTGGCGGACGGGCGGCTGCTGGAGTCCAATGATCTGAGTGTGGATGAGTCTGCCCTGACCGGGGAGAGCTTACCGGCGGAAAAGGATGCAGCCTTTGTCTGCACAGCGTCAACGCCGGTGGCAGAGCGGGGCAATATGGTCTATTCCGGCTGCTTCGTGTCCGCCGGAAATGGTCGGATGTTGGTGACCGGTGTGGGCAATGACACGGAGTTTGGTCAGATCGCCCAGGAGCTCTCTACCATAGAGAAGACCACCACTCCCCTGCAGGAGAAGCTGGATCGGCTGGGCAAGACCATCACCATTCTGGGGGCTTCTGCAGCAGCCCTTGTATTTGCCATCGAGGTCATCCAGTTCGTCCTGAACCATCAGCTGTCCCTGGATACGGTATCGGATGCCTTTATCACCAGTATCGTCCTCATTGTGGCAGCAGTGCCGGAGGGTCTTCCTACCATTGTGGCGGTGTCTTTGGCTTTGAATATCATCAAGATGTCCCGAGAAAATGCCCTGGTGAAGAAAATGATCGCCTGCGAGACCATCGGCTGTGTCAATATTATTTGCTCCGATAAAACCGGGACCCTGACGGAAAATAAGATGACGGTGCAGGAGATTTATTCCCATGGGGCATTGCTGAAGCCGGAGGACCTGAAGGATCCCCTTCTGCTGCGCAATTATTGCATCAACAGCAATGCCAACATCAATGAGGAGGAAGGAAGTCTGACCTTCATTGGCAACCCCACCGAATGCGCCCTTTTAGTGGCCGCCCGCAAGACTGGGACAGATTATCAGGAGTTGAGACGGGAAGCTCGGATTGTGCGTATTTTCCCCTTCTCCTCTCAAAATAAGGATATGACCACCATCGTAGAGGAGCCGGAGGGGCTGATGGCCTATACCAAGGGAAATCCGGAGAAAATCCTGTCTCTATGCAAAGATGTATCTCCGGAGGAGCAAGCTCGGATCCAGCAGCTGATGGAGGATTATCAAAGCAAGGCAGGACGCCTGTTGGCCTTTGCTCACAGAAGACTGGACTCTTATGAGGAAGAAGGACAGGAGGAAGTGGAAAAGAATCTAAGCTATGACGGCTTTGTGGTCATTTCCGACCCCCTAAGTCCGGATGTATATGCAGCTATCCGCCGATGCCGCCAGGCCGGGATCGAGGTTAAGATGCTGACCGGAGACAATATTCGGACAGCCAGAGCCATTGCCCATGAGCTTCATATGCTGGATGACGGTCATATCGCGGTAGAGGCTTCTGAAATTGAGGCCATGTCTGACGGAGAATTGCGCCAAGCCTTGCAGAAGATTCAGGTGATTGCCCGCAGCACCCCCTTGGTGAAAATGCGGGTAGTGAAGCTGCTGAAGGAGGAGGGCAATGTGGTGGCTGTTACCGGAGATGGCATCAATGACGCTCCGGCTATCAAAAATGCGGACGTGGGCATTGCCATGGGCATCGCCGGAACAGAGGTTACCAAGGAGGCCAGCGATATGGTATTGCTGGATGATTCCTTCTCCACCATTGTCAAGGCGGTGCAATGGGGAAGAGCTATCTATGAGAACTTCAAGCGTTTCATCCAGTTCCAGCTGACGGTGAATGTATCCTCTGTGATTGTGGTTATTTGCTCCATTTTGGCCGGATTTCCTGCTCCCTTTACCGCCCTGGAGCTTCTGTGGATTAATATTATCATGGACGGACCTCCGGCTTTAACCTTAGGTCTGGAGCCGATCCGGGAGGACCTTTTGCAACATCCGCCCACCAGGCGAAATGAGAATATCCTTTCCCGGGATATGCTGGTTCGCATTTTCTTCAACGGAACCTATATCTCCTTTTTGTTCATGCTGCAGCATTTTACCAACTTCCTGGGGGCTGAGCCGGGAGAGGAGTCCACGGTATTATTTACCCTTTTCGTCCTCTTTCAGCTCTTCAATGCCTTTAACTGCCGGGAATTGGACAATGCCCCCATGTTCCGAAACTTGCTGAAAAATCGCCTGATGCTGGGGGTCTTTCTCCTGGTCCTGGTCCTGCAGGTGGTAATTACCCAATTCGGAGCAGCTGTCTTCGAGACTAGACCCCTGTCTTTGGTTATGTGGGGGAAAATGCTCCTGGTGGCCCTTACGGTGATCCTGCTGGATGAAGTCTGGAAGCTAGTATCGAGAGGACTAACCTCCCAGGGAGGCCGGAGACGCCTCAGCCACGAGTGAAAGCTGGCTGTGGGATGCGAGCTGTTCCGTCTCACCACGTACGAAAGCCGACTGCTCCGCACTACGTGCTCCCGCAGTCGCCGCCGGTATCCACAATCCGCCCTATCGGGCTACTTGTGGATATCGGCTTGCCCGTCCGATATCCACAAGCTGTGGGATGCGAGCTGTTCCGTCTCACCACGTACGAAAGCCAGCTGCTCCGCACTAACGTGCTCCCGCAGCTGCCGCCGGTATCTGCAAGCTGTGGGATGCGAGCTGTTCCGTCTCACCACGTACGAAAGCCGACTGCTCCGCACTACGTGCTCCCGCAGTCGCCGCCGGTATCCACAAT
>CAVJHW010000013.1:0-28867 GCA_963649395.1 Coriobacteriaceae bacterium
ACACGCCCCTCAATGAGGGTGAAGTGGGGCGAAAGCCCCACGAGAACCCGAATTGAGGGAGGGTGCTGTGTGCCAGTGGCACACAGCACCCTCCGGAGCGTAGCGTAGCCGTGGGAGGGCGTAGCACGGAACAATCCGTGCTGCATATCTTTCATTGATGGGACAAAATTGCCAGGATTAGTACCTCCATATATTGGTGGGGGAGGTTTGAGATAATAGCAGAAGCAATTCTTTCATATCATTTTCAATATCATCCGTGTCGGAATATAAGGATACTTTTATTTTAAAAAAATTCCTTTCTATTGATGACAGCATCCATGTAGCTGATAACGAATAATAATCCGCTTCACCATCAAGGCTTTTTACACGCACTTCTTTTCCGTCTCTCTGCACTTCACAACACACATAACACGCATAACCAGTGCGAAAAGGCAAACGATAATCTGAACGCTCTTCAGTAAAAAAATTGTTCCAAAAAAGTCCGACTTCAAGAGAACAATCGTATTGTTCAAACAGCGATGAATAGGTACTAATAATCTTAGAATATGTTTCAAGCATTCTATCTTCATGATTTATGATACGCTGTGCCTCTCTTTTATCGTATACAAATTTTATCATAATCTCCTCCCAAACAGTGTCCTACCGGGAGTCCTCCCTGCTGCGGATGCTGCCCTTCATCATGCGGACGTATTCTGCCAGGTGGGGAGCCGCATCTTCCCCATATTTTTCTACTATTTTGACGATGGCACTGCCTACGATTACCCCGTCTGCCACCTGAGCTGCTGCGGCGGCCTGCTCCGGTGAATGGATTCCAAAGCCGATGCAGGCCGGTACATGGGCAGTTTTTCTAATATTTGCCAGCAAGGCCGGAAGATCCGTGGTTATCTGCTGGCGCATGCCTGTCACCCCCAGGGAGGAGACCACATAGAGGAAGCCTCTGGCCTCCCCGGCGATCTTCTGAATCCGATCCTCCGAGGTGGGAGCCACCATGGAGATCAGGTCTACCCCATGGGAGGCAGCGATGTCCTCCATCTCTCCTTTCTCCTCGAAGGGGAGATCCGGTATGATGATTCCATCCATCTCCACTGCCTGACAGCGGGTAAAAAAGTTCTCATATCCATAATGAAATACAGGATTCAGGTAGGTCATCAGCACCAGGGGCACCTGGGTCTGACGGCGCAGGTCTCCCACCAGGTCAAAGATCCGATCGGTGGTGGTTCCTGCTGCCAGGGCCCGCAGATCTGCCTCCTGGATCACCGGGCCCTCGGCAATGGGATCCGAGAAGGGAATCCCGATCTCAATCAAATCTGCCCCGGCCTCCTCCATGGCCAATATGAATTCCCCGGTTTTCTCCAGACAGGGATCTCCCGCTGTGATAAAGGGAATAAAGGCCTTGCCCTCTTTGAATGCTTTTTCTATCTTACTCATAGATTTTTACCCCCCTGTAACGCGCAATGGCAGCCACATCCTTGTCGCCTCTGCCGGAAAGACAGATGATCATATTTTCTGACGGATCCATGGTAGGCGCCAGCTTCCTGGCATAAGCCACGGCATGGGCGCTCTCGATGGCACAGATGATGCCCTCCGTCCGAGCCAGATATTCGAAGGCCTCCACCGCCTCCTGGTCAGTGACCGGCACATATTGAGCCCGGCCGGAATCCCTCAGATAGGCATGCTCCGGTCCGATGCCCGGGTAATCCAACCCGGCGGAAATAGAATAAACCGGGGCAATCTGACCATATTGGTCCTGGCAGAAGTAGGACTTCATGCCATGGAAGACTCCCAGGGTTCCGGCGGCCATGGTAGCCGCATGCTGACCGGTCTCAACCCCCTTGCCTGCCGCCTCGCAGCCAATCAGCTGAACTCCCTCATCCTGGATAAAATGATAGAACATGCCCATGGCATTGCTTCCCCCTCCTACACAGGCCAGGACGGCAGAGGGCAGCTTGCCCTCCATTTCCAGGATCTGGCTGCGAGCCTCCCGGGAAATAACCGACTGGAAATCCCGCACAATTGTAGGGAAGGGATGGGGACCCATCACAGAGCCCAGCACATAGTGGGTATCCGCCACTCGATTGGTCCATTCCCTCATGGTTTCATTGACCGCATCCTTGAGGGTCATGGTTCCGCTGGTAACGGGATGTACCTTAGCCCCCAACAGCTCCATCCGGTAGACATTCAAGGCCTGGCGGTCGGTATCCTCTTTTCCCATGAAAATCTCGCATTCCATCCCCATCAAAGCCGCCGCTGTGGCTGTGGCCACCCCATGCTGACCGGCTCCGGTCTCCGCGATGACCCGGGTCTTGCCCATGCGCTTGGCCAGGAGGACCTGCCCCAGCACATTGTTAATCTTATGGGAACCCGTATGATTCAGGTCCTCCCTCTTCAGATAGATCTTAGGGCCCCCCAGATCCTTAGTCATCTTATCCGCGTAATAGAGGAGGGAAGGTCGTCCGGCATAATCCCTCAGCAGCTTCTCCAATTCCTGGCAAAAGTCCGGATCCTTCCTGTAACGCTCATACTCCTCCTCCAGATGAATGATCTCATTCATCAAGGTTTCGGGGATATATTGGCCCCCGAACTCTCCAAATCTTCCCTTAGACATCTCTGATCCTCCTGATACATGTCTCTATTTTCTGCGGGTCCTTCCATCCGTCTGTCTCCACTCCGCTGCTGATATCCAGCCCATAGGGATGATATTGCCGGATTGCCGAGGCCACATTGTCCGGATTCAGACCCCCGGCCAGGAAATAAGGTCTCCTCACCCGGTTCAGCAGGTTCCAGTCAAAGCTCTCTCCTGTCCCCCCGCTCCCGTGATCCAGCAAAATCATCTCCGCCTTGCTGGCTTCCGCCCTTTGAATATCCTCCTGCCTCCGGACAGAGAAGGCTTGTATGATCGGGCAGGCTGTCAGACTGCGCAAGGTCCTAAGGTAATTCTCATCCTCCTGACCATGGAGCTGAATCCAATCAATGATCCCCCGCCTGGCACAGGCCGCAATCTCGGCAGGATCGGCATTGACAAAGACTCCCACCGCTGCAATCTCCGGCCGCAGCAGTTTTCTCAGCGCCGCCGCTTGGTCAAAGGAGATAAAGCGACGGCTTTTCTCATAGAAGAGGAAGCCGCAATAATCCGGCTGCCAGCGATTGACCACCTCCATATCCTCTCGCCTGCGCAGGCCGCAAATCTTGATCCTGCTTCCCTTCTCGGCCTCCCTACTCATCTCCTGCCTCTTTGACTGCCTCCGGCCGCCTCTTCGACGCCTTGGCTCGCTGCCTCTTTCCCTGTCTCTCCCATCTGCTGGGCTCCGATTCCCCCGCAGCCTCCGGCCAGATGGGCCAGCATCTTCTTTTTATCGGGGCTGCGCATCAAGGTTTCACCGATCAAGACTGCCTGAACCCCTTTTTCGTATAAGCATGCTACATCCTCAGGCCTTCGAATCCCGCTTTCCGCCACATAGATCTTATCGGCCGGAACCAGGCTGCGCAAGCGGAGGGAATTCTCGAAATCGACTTGAAAAGTCTTCAGATTTCGGTTATTGACCCCTATAATGCCCGCTCCGGCTCCCAGCGCCTTCTCAATCTCTGTCTCATCGTGGGCCTCCACCAGCGCCGAAAGTCCCAGACTATGAGCCAGATCCAGATAATCCCGAAGCTGTCCCTCCTCCAGCAGGGCACAGATTAAGAGAATTCCACTAGCCCCCAGAGTCTTGGCCTCATAGATCTGATAGGCATCCACGGTGAAATCCTTGCGCAGGACCGGAACCTGCACCGTCTCCGCGATTTCCTGCAGATAGCGATCCCTGCCCAGAAAATACTCCGGCTCCGTCAATACGGAGATGGCTGCTGCCCCTGCCGCCTCATAATCCCTGGCGATATCCAGGTAGGGGAAATCCTCTGCGATAAGCCCCTTGGAGGGGGAAGCCTTCTTGACCTCACAGATAAAGGACACCCCGGGCCTTGACAGGGCCTGAAGAAAAGAAAATTCCTTCTCCCGCCCCATTTTCTCCGCCTGGCTGCGCAGGTCGGACAAGGGACACCGCCTCCGGGCTTCTTCTACCCGCCGGGCTGCCGCAGCTGCTAATTGGTCTAAAATCATACCCTGACCCCTTCCTCAGATTTGATTGCTTCGTGCAATGAAGCGCTCCAGCTGTTCCATACCCTTGCCGCTGTCCAGGATTCTTTCCGCCTCCCTGACAGCCTCCTCCAGGGGGATTCCCTTGGCGATATGCAGGGCCGCCGCGGAGTTCAGCACTACGGCATTCCTCCTGCCTCCCTTCCTGCCTCCCAGGATCTCCCGGGCAATCTTGGCATTTTCCGCCGGACTTCCTCCCACCAGATCTGACTTCTGACACCGGTCCAGGCCAAAGTCCTCCGGCGTCAGAACGTAGGAGGAATATTTTCCCTCCCTCACCTCACAAACGGTGGTGGGGGCGCTGGCGGAGATCTCGTCCAGACCGTCCTGACCATAGACCACCATAGCCCTGGATACCCCCAGATTATGGAGAACATGGGCCAGGGGCTCCACCATCTCCTCCGTATAGACTCCCATAAGCTGCATGGAGGCTCCCGCCGGATTGGTCAGGGGGCCCAGGATATTGAAAACCGTGGGAAAGGGCAGCTCCCTGCGGACCGGAGCCACATATTTCATAGATAAATGATAGTTCTGGGCAAACATAAAGCAGATATGAATCTCCTCCAGCAGGCGGGCGCTTTTCTCCGGTGCCAGATCAATCTTGACCCCCAAAGCCTCCAGAACATCCGCTGCCCCACATTTGCTGGTAGCTGCCCGATTCCCGTGCTTGGCCACCGGCACCCCCGCCGCCGATACCACCAGGGAGGAAACCGTGGAGATATTGAAGGAATTGGCCTTGTCCCCGCCGGTCCCCACAATCTCCAAAGCCTCCTGGTCATTCAGCAGCTTCACGCAATGTTTGCGCATGCCCCTGGCACAGGCCGTCACCTCCTGGATGGTCTGCCCCTTCTCTGCCAGAGCCGTCAGAAATGCTCCCATCTGAACCGGAGTCGTCTGGCCGCCCATTATCTCATCCATAGCCTGCTCCGCCACTTCCTCCGGCAGGTCTTCCTTGCCCACCAATCTCAAAATTGCCTCTTCTATCATCATTCTTTTCCTCCTTTATGACATGCCTCTTATAAAACTCTCCATCATCTGTCTGCCATCCGGAGTCATAATGGATTCCGGGTGGAATTGGAGGCCATAGATGGGATATTGCTTATGCTGTACGGCCATGACCTCCCCATCCTCTGCCCGGGCAATGACCTGCAGCTGATCCGGCAGGGTATCCTCCACCACCGCCAGGGAATGGTATCTGGCCACCGGAATCTCCCGGGGAAGGTTTCGAAAAATAGGGCTGTTCAGGTCCAGCTGAGCCATAGATTGCTTGCCATGCATCAGCTGACCGGCATAGGATACTACCGCCCCGAAGGCTTGACAAATCGCTTGATGGCCCAGGCATACCCCCAGGATAGGAAGGCTTCCGGCCAGCTTGCTCACCACTTCCACGCAAACGCCGGCATCGGATGGTTTCCCGGGTCCCGGGGACAGGATCAGGGCCTCCGGCTTCAGGGCTTGGATCTCCTCCGGACTCAGGGCATCGTTGCGGATGACTTGAATGTCCGGCCGGATGGAACCCACCAGCTGATACAGGTTATAGGAAAAGCTGTCATAATTATCGATAAGCAGGATCATTTTCCTTCCTCCTCTGCCTCCTGCAAGGCCAGCAAAACCGCCTTGGCCTTGTTGATACACTCCTGATATTCCTTCTCCGGCACACTGTCCGCCACAATTCCGGCTCCGGAACGGACGAAGACCTTGCCCTTCTTCTTAAAGGCCAGGCGGATGGCGATGCAGGTATCCAGATTGCCGGTAAAATCCACATAACCGATGGCGCCTCCGTAGATGCCTCTCTTATTATTCTCCAGACGATGAATGATCTGGCAGGCCCGAATCTTGGGAGCGCCAGACAGGGTTCCCGCCGGAAGCACTGCGTCGATGGCATCCAGAGCATGCTTATCTGCCCTCAAAATCCCCTTTACGGCAGAGCCAATGTGCATCACATGGGAATATTTCTCGATGGACATGTACTTCTCCACCTCCACCGTACCGAATTCACACAGCTTGCCCAAGTCATTTCGCCCCAGATCCACCAGCATATTGTGCTCTGCCCGCTCCTTCTCATCCGCCAGCAGCTCCTGTTCCAAGGCCGCATCCTCCTCGTAGGTCTTCCCCCTGGGTCTGGTCCCCGCCAGGGGGAAGGTTCTGACCACCCCATCCTCTACTTTGACCAGGGTCTCCGGAGAGGCTCCCGCAATTTCTATATCATCACTGGAGAAATAAAACATATAGGGGGAGGGATTCAAGGTCCGCAGAACCCGGTAGGTATCCAGCAGACTGCCTTCAAAATCCGCTTCCAGGCGGTTGGACAGCACCAGCTGGAAGATATCCCCCTCGTGAATATGGTCCTTGATCTCCTCCACCTTCCGGCAATAGGCCTCCTTCTCAAAAAGCATGCGGAAATCTCCTTTGACCCGACCCGGTTCCGGCTTTTTGGGGCTTCCCTCCCGGATCAGGTGTTCCATCTCATCCAGCTTCATCAAAGCCCTGTTATATTCCGTCTCCAAGCTCTCCGTGTGAAGATTGGCAATGAGAATCATCTTCTGGCGAAAATTGTCAAAGGCTATGATCTTGTCGAAAAGCATGAGATCCACATCCTGAAATCCCTCCTGATCCTGGGCATCCAGGTTGAGGGCTGGCTCGCTGTATTTGATATAATCGTAGGCAAAATATCCCACCAGGCCCCCGGCAAAGGGGGGCAGCTGGGGCAGGCGGGGAGCCCGATTCTCCTCGATCACCTGCTTGATATATTGACCCGGGTGACTGGTCTGCATATGGATCTGCCCTCCGGCCTTCACCGTCAGCAGACCATCGGTACAAGTCAATTCCATAGTGGGATCAAAACCCAGGAAGCTATAACGTCCCCATTGCTTGGAATCCTCCCCGCTCTCCAACAGAAAGCAGTGATTGCTGACCTTCTGCAGGATCCGCAGCACCTCCACCGGCGTCCGGATATCCGCGAAAATCTCCCGGCTGACCGGAATCATTCCATAGGAACCGGATGCCGCAATCTCTCTTACTTCCTCCCATGATGTCTGTCGCATAATGCGCCTCCTTCCTCTTTCGTCCTGTTCCTGCCTTTGCAAGGCTGTTGCCCTTGCGGTGTCGCAAACTCAGGCTTTTGGCACTGTATTGAGTGTTTAACACGCAAAAAAGCCCTCGGCAAAGACGATTCTTCATCTCTGCCAAGGGCGAATATACGAAAAAAATATATCCGTGGTGCCACCTTGCTTTGCTTTCCTTCACACCTTCCGTGTCAAGGGTTTCTCCACACACTTTGCGGAATACCATCATATTCCCGGCAACTAACGTATGCCCTACGTCATGGAATACTAAGCCCGAAGGCCGTTGACCATGCCCTCTGTGGTCCATTTGCGAATCAGCGTTCTGCCCGGCTCTCACCTGCCCGGACTCTCTGGAAGTGCCCTAGTCGCTTTATCTCCA
The DNA here is from genome assembly GCA_963649395.1 of Coriobacteriaceae bacterium. Classification (GTDB taxonomy): domain Bacteria; phylum Bacillota; class Clostridia; order Lachnospirales; family Lachnospiraceae; genus Scatomonas. The sequence goes on from CAVJHW010000013.1 coordinate 7,577, forward strand.
CATCAACGGTTTCTGATTATTCAATTCCGCTCTCTCCTGAGCTGCCCCCATTATATCCACGGGTAAGCGGATTTGTCAAGAGGAAAATCATCAGCAAATCTATTGATGTTTTTATCAACAAATGTTATAATTTGCTTAAAGAAAGGAGGGAATCCCCATGTCATCTGTTATCAGTGCAATTACAAATACGGTTCCCATTACCCAATTTAATCGTGGCCTTGCAGGCAAAATCTTTGAGGAGGTAAAAAAGAGCGGCGCTAAGGTTGTTATGAAAAACAATTCTGCCGAGTGTGTTCTTCTCTCTCCGGACGAATATGTGCGCCTGATGGATGAGATAAATGACGCCCGCCTTCTGGCTGTAGCTTCCGAACGCATGGCACACTTTGACCCTTCCACTCTGATTTCTGAGGAAGAGATGAACCATCGTCTCGGCATAACCGAGGATGATCTGGCCAATTTTGATGAGGTAGACATCGAATGAGCTGGCAACTACAATACCTGCCCGAAGCAGAAAAAGATTTAAAAGACCTCGACGGAAGCCAGCGCATCCTTGTCCTGAAAGCCATCAAAAAGGTTCAGCAGAATCCTCTTCCCCTGGAGGAGCATGGCTACGGAAAACCCCTTGGCAACCACCGGGGTACTAACCTTGCCGGGCTTTTGAAAATCAAGCTCCGCTCTTCTGGTTTGCGTATTGTCTACCAACTTCTCCGTAGGGAGTCTTCCTTGGTGGTTATCGTTATCGGTGTCCGCGCTGACGAAGAAGTCTATGATATTGCGCGGAAAAGAGCACAGAAGCATGACCTTCTTTGAAAGTCCCGGCAAGCAAGCATGAGAGGCTGCCATATATGCCCTATTTCTGTTTCTTCCGTCCCACGGCTAGTCCTCCCTCCTTCACCAGCCGAATCAATGTTCCGCTGAGCAGGAAGATGCCGATGAGATTGGGGATGACCATCAGGCCGTTGCAGGTATCCGAGATATCCCAGACAAGACCCAGATCAATGGTAGCACCAATCACAGCAACGAAAGAATAGATGACCAGGAAGGGCTTGGTGAACTTGGCATTCAGGACGAATTCCACGCAGCGCAAACCGTAAAGCCCCCATCCCAGGGTTGTGGAAAAGGCAAAGCAGCACATCACTACTGCGGTGAGAATGGTAATCCAATTCCCATATACGGCGGTAAAGCCGCTGATGGTAAGCTCAGCGCCTGCGGCACTGCCGTAGGTGACGGCCGTACCGCTGCACAGAATCACCAGGGCAGTCAAGGTACATACCACGATGGTATCCGCAAAGACCTCAAAGATTCCAAAAAGTCCCTGATCGGTGGGCTTGCGGGTATCCGCGCAGGCATGGGCGATGGAACCGGTTCCCAGGCCGGCCTCATTGGAGAAGATCCCCCGGGAGACGCCCCGCCTCATGCTGATAAAGAGGCTGCCCACCACTCCTCCGGTCACAGCCGAGGGCCGGAAGGCTCCCTCCAGGATGGAGGCAAATACTCCCGGTACCCGATCCAGATTCATGAAAACGACGCCGAAGGCCAAAACCACATAGAGCAAAGCCATGAAGGGAACCAGCTTCTCTGCCACATTGCCAATCCGCTTAATGCCGCCAATCAAAATCAAGGCAATCAAAAAAGCGATGATAATTCCAATGACCAGGCGGGCCATGGGCAGCTGATTCTCGCTCACTACATGATAATTCAGCAAGGCCTCATTAATAGCCACCGTTATGGTATTGACCTGGGTTGCGTTGCCGGTGCCAAAGACAGTCAGAATGCCCAGAATAGAATAAAGCACTGCCAGCCAATGCCATTTCCGGGACAGGCCATTCTTGATGGTATACATGGGACCCCCCACCAGCTCACCGGCGGCATTCTTCTCACGGAAATGCACGGCCAGGGTAACCTCCGCAAACTTGGTGCACATCCCCAGAATAGCAGAGCACCACATCCAGAATACTGCCCCCGGACCTCCCAGGGCGATGGCACCGGCCACCCCGGCGATATTGCCGGTTCCAATGGTGGCTGCCAAAGCCGTACAGACCGCCTGAAAGGGCGTCAAGGAACCCTCAGCCGCATTCTTCTTGGCAAACATCTTGCCAAGGGTGTTCTTGATCGCATAGCCGAACTTGCGGATCTGGATAAAATGAGTTCGAATACTCAGGTAGAGTCCTACCCCCATGATGCAGACCATAGCCGGGATCCCCCAGATGAAACTATTGACTGCCGTGTTAATGTTTGTAATGAATTCTAGCATAAACCGTCCGTCTCTCTCTTGTTATAGTCTCATCTATTATACTCCTTTCCTGCTTGTCGGTAAAGAAAAAACTACTTCTTCTCTGCCTCCTTGACTGCCCTCCCCACAGACCATTTGGGCTCCAAGTAGGGGATCAATGTTGCCTGGAGGGCATGGTAGATATCGGGTTTCCCCGGCCATACGGTATCCTTGACCTGATTATTTTCATCCAATTGAGACAGCCAGGACCCATGATTTCGATCCAATACCCATTGATCCAGATAGCGCAGGAAGGCCCCATATTGGTCCGCATAGATTTTCTTTCCGGTCACTCGATACAAGACCGCCGCCGTATTGATGGCCTCCGCCAGAGTCCAATGCATCCGGTCTCTCACGATTGGCTTGCCCTTCCAATCTGTAGTATATACAATTCCGACCTTTCCATCCCCATACCATCCATCCCCGATGGCTCTTTCATAGAGTTTTTCCGCCTTGCTTATAAAGTCCTCCTGAGGCTGACTGGACAAGGCCCATTGTAGAATCAATCTGGCCCATTCGATGCCATGTCCCGGCGTTGCCCCATAGGGCTTGAAGGGATCCTCCGGGCATTCCCGGTGATATTCATAATCCGGCAGCCAATCTTGGGTGAAATGCTCCGGCAGCCGCCATTCATTTTCCTCTGCCCATTGACAGACATGGCGGATGATCCGTCCGGCTCGGTCCCGATAAGTCTCTCTTCCGGTCACATCAGCCACTGCCAAAAAAGCCTCTACCGTATGCATATTGGAATTGATGCCCCGATAAGGATCCAAAAGGCTGAATTCTCTGTTCCAAGTGTCGCAAGCCAAACCCTTCTCTTCCTGCCAGAAATAACGGTCGAATATCAGCAATGCTTCCTGCAGAAGAGCCTCCGCCCCCGGACAGTCCGCCAGAATTCCTGAGGTAGCCGCAAGGATCACAAAAGCATGTTCATAACATTTTTTCCCTTCCAGGGGAGCGCCTTGGGGCGTCAGACCCGGATACCAGCCGCCATTTTCCCTGTCCTTCAATTCTCCTTGCAAGCCCCGAAGGCCCAGGAGAGCCAGGTCCCTGCCAGCCGGATAAGCCAAAAGTGCTCCCAGGCAATAGGAATGGACCATGCGACAGGTAACCCATGTCTCACGGTTTCTTTCCTTCCAGGGCAAACCCCGCTCATTGAGATAATAGGCACTGCCTCCCGGAGAAGGGAACTGTCGCCCAAAGTCCAGTAAGTCCTGACACATTGCCTGCATAAATGCTCGATTTTCTTCTGTATCGATCTGATATTTCTTCTCCATTAAGCTTCACCTGCCCTCATAGATTGGTAGATCTGGTCTGTCTTGCCGCGCTCCGGCAGGAATTCAGAGAAGGCCCCGGCACTTCCGGCTGCCACAGCATAGCAGGCACATTGTCCAAGACTCCAGCCTTGCTCCCGACTGTGGATAAAACCAGCCACCATGGAATCACCGGAGCCCACAGTCTGGATAACCGTACCCTTAGGTGCCTCAATCCACAGCTCTTCTCCCTCCTCACTGAGAAAGAAGGCTCCCTCCTTGCCCAAAGAAACCAAAACATTGCAAGCTCCCCTATGCTGCAGTTCCCTGCTTGCTTCCCCAATCTCTTCCCGGGTTTTCAGCTGCCTGCCCGCCATGGCCGACAATTCTGCCCGATTGGGTTTGATCAGGAGGGGATGATAGGGCAGGGTCGGAAATAAAAGTTCTTTCTCCGCATCCACCACCAATGCCACCTCCTTCTTCGCCACAAGCGCTGCCAGTCTCCCATAAACATCAGTGGGGAGGTCGGCGGGAACATTGCCGGATAATACAAGAGTGTCTCCGGATTCGAGAGTCCCCAGCTTCTCCTCTAATTGCTCCAGACACGCCTCATTGATCTGAGGTCCCCTGGCGTTCAATTCCGATTCCCGGCCACACACTTCGTGAACCTTCACATTAATGCGACTGCAGCCCTCCTCCAGCATGATAAAGTCTGTATCGCATCCCATCTCCTCCATCTTCCGGCGGATCTCACGACCTACATAACCTGCCAAAAAGCCCAGACAGGTGTTTTGACTGCCCAAATTCTTCAAAACAATAGAAACATTAATCCCCTTCCCACCGGGAAGGTGTATTTCTCGGGAGGAACGGTTGAGTTCTCCTACATAGACCGTCTTAAACACCATCACGTAATCCATGGAGGGATTCATGGTAACCGTATAAATCATTTAAAGATTCACCTCCTCTTTCATTTCTTCCAGCATACGCCGGTAGGCTGCATACTTTCTTCTGTATTTTTCTGCCAAATCTGGTCTCGGTTCTAGGATAGTCTCCGTCAACTCCCAGGATTCTTCCCGCCTGGACTCTTCTTCCCCATAGTTTCGGATTTCCTCATAATCCTTCATCCAGCCCAGGGCTTTGGCGGCAATAAAGAAGACACCGCGAGCTCCGGCCTGCACATCACGAGGAAGGTAGAGTCTTCGTCCCAGGACATTGGCACGGATTTGCAAGGCCGACCGAGACTTAGCTCCTCCCCCCGCCACCCATATCCGACGAACAGGAATACCGACAGCTTCCATAGTTTCTATGTTGATCTTCATATCAAAGGCAAGGCCCTCCAGGGTGGCCTGGAGAATCTCTCTGGCAGAGGTATCCGAACGCAGGCCTCGAATGCTTGCCCCTTCCTCCTGCTTCATAAAGGGAGTCCCGGATCCGAACAAATGAGGAACCAGGAGCAGATGATTGTCTATCTGATCCAGATCACGAAACATTATGTCGTAACTATCGCCTCCCTCCCTTGACGGGCAAGGACGAAATAGGTGGTCCCGCAGCTCCCGAATCACATTTCCACCCGAATATAAGACTCCATAGGTAAGATATTTGCCCGGAACCACATGGGGTGCACAGACCAGATGACTCTCTTCCATGGCAGGGGATTGCTGATATTGATCCAAAACCAGACTGAGACACTCCACCGTTCCCAGGCCGTAGACGGCATCTCCTCCATGGATAGCCCCCATTCCAAGAGCCACACAAGGTTGATCTTGTCCGCCGGATATAAGCAGGGGCTGTCCCTGAAAGCCTAATTCCTGAACCATGTCTTCCGAGACTCGACCTATCCGCTCTCCCGCATCCACCACTGGCGGCAATTTGTCCCCATCCACGCCGGCTGCCTCCAAAATCTCCCGACTCCAGCAAGTATTTTTGACATCATAAGCCATAGTCCGGGCCGCATGGGTCTTCTCTGCCATGCGATCTGCCCCCAGCCTCATGGCAAGGTAAGAAGAAAGGAAGAGAAAGCAATCCGCAGCCTCATAGACTTCCGGCTTCTCCCTCTTATACCAGAGAAGACGGTTGATGGTATACATGGGATGAGGAATGTGGCCGGTAATCTGGTAGATGTTCTCATGACCCACTCTTTCCTCCAGCTCCCGGAATTCCCTATCCACCCCACCAGCCGTGTAGAGAATACATTCCCCCAGGGGAACTCCCCGTCGATCCACCGGGACCACGGATTCCCCGAAGGAGGTAATGCAAAGAGCCTGGGACTGGGGCTGAACCCGGTTGCATTCCCGGATGACCTCCCGGGCTTTCTCCCACACCTGCTGACAATCCAGGGTACCGGTATAGCTTTCCCGGGAATATTCCCGATAAGCCTGAGCCACCAGTCTCCCATCGTTGTCAAAAAGGGAGGCCTTACAGCCGGTTGTTCCCAGATCGATTCCCATGATATACTTCATGCCTTCCTCCTACTCCCAGTCCAGGGAACCATCCGGCAGATATCTGCCATAGGTATGGACTGCCCTTTGCATTGCCACAAAATTCTCCGGTTTTGCCGAGGAATGTACGCTATTGCTGGTGGCGCATACATAACGGCCACCTGGAGCGTGGGTCTTGAGAACGCCCTTCACATACTCCTCCATCTGCTTCGGGCTGTAATCCGTCAAAGGCTCATCGCAATCTATCGCTCCCATAACCGTCAGACCCGGGAACTTCTCCTTCACCTCCAGCTGGTTAATCCCGGAATTCTCATCCAAAGGATGCATGGCCTTGATTCCGTAGCTGACCATATCGCCAATCAGGGGATTGATATTTCCGCAGCAATGCTTGAGCATATAGGCTCCTCTTCCTGTCACATAATCGCATATCTTCTTAAGACCGGGCAGGAAGAATTCATCAAAATGATGCTTGGATACCAACAGGCTGGTCTTAGAACCATAATCATCGCCACTGAGAATAAAATCTGCTCCCAGATCCAAAGCCTTCTCCGCCAGCCTCAGATTATGCTCCACCGATATCTCCACCAGCTTGTGGATCAGCTCCGGCTCCTCAATCAGGTTGCACATCATATCCTGCATGCTGGTCAGGTAATAGCTGTAATTGAAGCCATCATGGAGATGAAATCCTATGAAGCGTTTGCCCTTAAAGCGTTTCACCAGCTCCCGCAGGTAGTCGAAGCGAAAATCCTCCGTGGGATCCGGTGCCTGGTAATTCATGGCATCCTCTAAGGTCTCAATAGGACCGTGCAGGGGGTGGGAAACCACTTCCCCATTATACTGCCGCATAATACCCCATTCGTTGCGAACAATCTCTTTTTCCCGGTCTACATACTCCTCCCGGTAGAGTCTGGAGGGAGTCTGGGTAATAACCAGGTCAATGTCCAGCTCATCACAGAGATCCATATAATTATCACTGCCTATGATTCCATGAATCACCTTGGGATCGATCATCAATTCAAAGGTCGGTACTCGATCCGGAATCTCCCCATTTAACACCCGCACTACTCTTTCATACGAATTCATTCTTTCGTCCTCCCGTTTTTCCATAGCTTCCCTGAAGTTGTTTTTTCTCTTTCTATCTTATATGGCCAGTCGAAGAACCTCTTCCTGGGTAATTACCACCTCTTCCCGGTTCAATTCTCCCCGGATTCTTCCATTATTCATGACATAGACGCGATCGCACAGATGGATGATCTCCGGAAGCTCGGAAGAGATCATGAGAATAGCCAGGCCCTTCCTTGCCATCTGATCTAGTATTTTATAAATCTCTGCCTTTGCACCAACATCAATCCCCCGGGTGGGTTCATCTATGATCAGGATTTTCAGATCCTTCTTCATCAGCCAGCGCCCCAGAATCACCTTTTGCTGATTGCCGCCGCTGAGGGTTTCCACAGGCACCTTACTGGTAGCTGTCTTAATGCCCAGTTCCCGGATCTGACGTGCCACCTCTTCCCTCTCTTCCCCCTCTGACAGGGTAAATCCGGATTGAAGCTGGGGCAGGGAGGCAATACTAATATTAAAATCCACCCCCTGCATGGCAATGATTCCGGCCTGTTTCCTGTCCTCCGGCACCAAGCCGATACCCAGAGCCTTGGCCTGAGATACGTTGTTGGCTGCCAATGGCCTTCCCTCCACCAGAATTTTCCCGGAATTACGGTGATCGGCGCCGATAATCGCCCGAGCCAGCTCTGTCCGTCCTGCTCCCATCAAACCTGCCAATCCCACCACCTCTCCCTTCTTCAGGTAGAGATTGATGTCTCTGACATGATCCGTATTAAGCCCTTCAATCTCCAGGATCCTTTCTGCCTTCTTAGCCGTTTCCCTGGTGCTAATTCCTTCTACCGAATGACCCACCATCATCTTGACTAAGGCTTTCTCGTCCAGGTCTCTGGTTTTTCCGCTTCCGATATATTGGCCATCTCGCATGACAGTGATGGTATCCGTAATCTCATAGATCTCATCCATCTTGTGGGACACATAGAGGATCGCAACTCCCTTATTTTTCAGTTTGCGGATAATGGTATAGAGATGGTCTACCTCCTTCAGGCTCAAGGCGGAGGTGGGCTCATCCATAATCAGAACCCGGGGATGAACAGCCAGAGATTTGGCAATTTCCACCAACTGCTGCTTGCCTACTGGCAAATATCCCACCTTCATCATGGGGTCAATATCTGTTTCCAACTCCTGAAGTATAGCAGCCGCATCCGCCTTCAGCTTCTTCCAGTCCACCAGCCCCTTTCCCTTTCGGGGATAATTGCCGAAAAATATATTCTCCGCCACTGACAGATCGCTGACCATATTCAGTTCCTGATAAACTACGCTGATGCCCCTGGTTCGGGCGTCTGCCGGACATTGGATAGCCACCTCCTCTCCATCCATCCGATAGCATCCTCCGTCAATCCGATGTACTCCTGCAATCACCTTAATAAGGGTAGACTTGCCCGCTCCGTTTTCTCCCATCAGGGCGTGAACCTCTCCGGGATAAAGCTGAAGAGAGGCATGATCCAGAGCCTTGACACCGGGGAAATTTTTGCAAATATCGGTCAATTCTATCACCGGTCTGCCTGTTCTTTCCTCTGTTCTTTCTTCTCTTTTTCTATCTTCCATACTTTCTCACTCCTCGGCTGTTTAAGAAATCTTGGCCTGGAGAATCTTCCGCTCGGCGGATCTTCTCTTTCTCTCATCCAGGTAAACCGCAATGAGAATGACTAGACCTCTGGCAATCTGCTGGTAGAAGGAGGATACGTTCAGCAGAGTCAAAATATTGGTCAAAACCTGTAAAATCAAAACACCAAGGATGGCACCGGACAGATTGCCCTTCCCTCCATTCATACTGACACCGCCCAAGACAACTGCGGAGACCACATTGAATTCAAAACCATCTCCGGCTCCCGGCTGACCGGAATTCAAACGGGAAGCCAGGATCAAAGCGGTAAAGGAGGCAAGGACACCGGAAATCACGAAACAGATCAGCTTAATCTTTTTCACCGGAATGCCTGCCAGCTCGGAGGCCTCGGAATTGCCTCCGATGGAATAAACATATCTTCCGAAAATGGTCTTCTTCAAGAGAAACCAGAAAAGGACAATAACCGCCACAGCAATCAGCAGAGGGACCGGCAGGATGCCCACATTACCGGCTCCCAGAATCCGAAATCCTTCATTGGAAATCTGCAAGCTGGCTCCACCGGTGCTGACATAGGCAATCCCTCGAAAAATAGACATGGTTCCTAAGGTGGCAATCAGGGAATTGATTCCGCCTCCGGTAACTAATATGCCGTTGACCAATCCCAGCACGACTCCGGCCAGAATTGTAAATACGAGGGTCACAAGAACGCTGTCAGTGGCATTCAGCACCATAATGCCAAATACCCCCACCAGACCCTGCACAGACCCTACGCTCATATCCATCTCTCCCAGCAGCAGGATCAATACCATACCACAGCTGGTAATCAGGGTCAGGGAAGAGGACCGCAGAACATTCATAATATTATTTCCCGTCATAAAGACAGGGGACAGAAGCATTGCCAGAATGCACATAAAGATCAATACGGCAACCAGGCTGAATTGCTCGTAGGAAAGAATTCTCTTGATACTCTTTGACATGTAGCTTTCCTCCAATTTCTACATTTTTCACAGCTGATATCAGTCCCGGACAGTTATCATTTCTCTAAATTCAGGGACCAGGTATCTCCATCCTTGACAAAGTAATCTTCAAAATCCTCTCGCGTCACAACGGCTGTTTTGGCTTCACAGGTATCCGGAAGCTCCTCTCCCTCAATGGCCGACACTGCAGCATCTACACAGGTCATGCCAACTGCTTCCGGAAAGGAGGCCAGGGCAAACTTATAAGCACCGCCCTCATACAGAGCATTTCTTCCAGCCTTACCCTCCAGGCCATAGAGAATAGCACAGATGCTGTCCAGATCCATTCCCAAGGCCTTGGCCGCCTCCACTGCTCCTATGGTGGAGTCATCATTGATTCCAAAGATGGCATTAATATCCGGGTGGGCTGTGAAAGCATCCGTTGCCACATTTAGAGACGTTTCACGGAAGCCTCCATCAATCTCCGTTAGGACCTCATAAGTAAGGCCAGCATCCTCCATCCCCGCCTTAAAGCCTTCCACACGCTGTCTGCAATTCTCCAAGGATTCGTAACCCAGAATCAGAAGCTTGGGATCGATGTCATTCTCCTTACAATAACCCGCAAAATGAGTTCCCAAATCATAGGCACAGTCATAGTTTGTAACACCAACTACCGTATCGGCTCCTTCAATCTTGTTGGATTCACAGATTACCTTGATTCCCTGGTCCTCTGCTTCCTTTACCACCGGAGCCAGGGATTCCGGTTCCACCGGGGAAATAATGATGGCATCCACTCCCTGGGTAATGAAATTTTCTATCGACTCCAGTTGGGTGGTCGCATTGGTATCTGCATCAATGACATCCAATTGAATTCCCCTGCTCTTAGCTTCCGCTTCCGCACCGGCAGAGATGTTTTGATACCACTCATGCTGCAGGGCATAGGCGGAAAAACCAATTTTGTAGCTTTTTCCGCCTTTTTCCGCGCTATCCGTCACTTCTGAGCTTGCTTCGCTCCCCTTACCGGATTGACTGTCGGCCGATTTCGACTCTCCCTCGCTGCCGCTGCACCCGCTCAGAATCATTCCCACCGATAAAAGCCCTGCCAAGGCCATCCCAATACCCTTTTTCTTCATTTCTTTTCCTCCGTTTTTCATCCTTGATCTTCCCGCTTGTTGCTTGTCCTATCAGGAATTCTTTTCTAATAGACATTGTAATGTGTATCATTTTATATTACAATTCAATTTGTACCCCGTACAATTTTAAAAGTTTTGCAATCTTGGACGAAGCCTACACAAGGCAATCCGTCTAAGGGAGATCAGGAGGTCGGCCATGTTAACTGCCATCAATTGGAAGGATGAATATTATGTATCCAAAGAGCGAATTGTCCTAACCAACCAGGAAATCGGAGTGCCTGGAATTCGCCTGCTTGCCACCCACAAGATACAAAATGCCATTCTGCCGCTGCTCCCTCACTATCATGAGGACGCTTTCGAATTCACCCTTATCATCAAGGGAAGTATGTCCTTTTATACCAACGAGAAGGAGTATAATGTCCCAGGAGGAAGTATCTTCGTCTCCTTTCCCAATGAAATTCACAGCACCAATGACATTCCCATTTCCCTAAATCAACAATACTGGATTCAGGTGGACATCAGTGATCCCGGGAATTTTCTTTTCCTGAAGGAAGAGATCGCCCAAGAGCTCATCCGGGATCTGCGGGGAATTGACCGCCATATTATTGCCGCCAATAACCAGGAGGTTCGTCGTTCCATCGAAAAGGCTTTCCAATTCTGCCTGATGCCGGGGCATCAACGCCAGATTGCCGCCTATCTCCTGATATTTCTGGAGTTCCTGCTGGCAGCCTCCCGGGAAACCCGCTATCATTCCGCCCCGGATATCGAGCGGGCCGTTCTCTATATTCAGGATCATATCAGGGAGGAGCTGTCCCTGGATGATCTGGCCGGAATCAGCAATCTGTCCACCTCCCAATTCAAACAAAAGTTTCGACGTATCGTAGGGATATCCCCCAGGGATTATATTAACCAGCATAAGATTACTTATTCCAAACAGCTGTTAAAGGAGGGGCGTTCCGTCACAGATGTGGCCATGGCTCTGTCCTTTAACACCAGCTCCTACTTTTCCACAGTCTTTAAGAAATATACCATGAAAACTCCTCATCAATACCTAGCCGAGCACAAGAATATATGAGAAGCTCTCTTCCTGCATTTCTACACAAAAAAAGTGCGTGCCTATCTCGCAAGGGAAACCTACGCGGATAAGCTACACACTTTTTTCAAAAATAGTTTGAGCATCAAAACACCGAAAGCCCTGGTCACACAGATTGTTCCGTGCTATCTTCCCTCACAATCCCGGTAACCAGCCCTTCGAAGGCACGACTGGCCCTTTGGGCGGCTTCCTGCACCTCCTGATGATTGAGAGGATGCTGACTGAGACCGGCGGCCTTATTGGAGATGCAGGAGATTCCCAGGATCCTCATTCCCATATGCTTCGCTGCTACAGCCTCGCAGGCGGTGCTCATCCCAAGGGCATCGGCACCGCATCTTTCATACATCCGGACTTCTGCCGGTGATTCGTAATTGGGACCGGGAGCCTGCAGATAGATGCCGCTTTTCAATTCTATCCCCTGCTTCTGCGCCACCTTTCTGGCCACTTCCTTGAGAGAGGGATCGTAGATCTGGCTCATATCCGGAAAACGGGGTCCCAGGCTGTCCGGATTCTGTCCCCGCAAGGGACTGGGAACAAAGGAGGCAATCTGATCCTCGATCAGCATCAAGTCTCCTGCTTCCAGGGAGGGACTGATCCCCCCGGCTGCGTTGGTCAGGATCAGGGTTCGGGCTCCCAGCCTCCCCATCAGACGAATGGGGAGCACCACATCCTCCATATCATATCCCTCATAGTAGTGGACTCTCCCCTTCATGACAACCAGCCTTTTCCCCCCGATCCTGCCAAAGACAAACTTTCCCTCATGTCCCGGAACTCCTGTCTGGGGGAATCCCTCTATCTCCGCATAGGAAATCTCCGCCTCCACCTCCATCTGGTCCGCATAATTGCCCAAACCGGAACCCAGGACCAGCCCAATCTCAGGAACCAGATCTGTCTTCCCCCGCAGGAAGTTCCGGCAGCTCTCAAGCCTTTTTTCCATCATTTCCCCAGTTCTCATAATCTGATCCTTCCTCCTCTTCTTGTGATACCATCTATTATACTGCCCTTCCCCCTTGCCGGTAAAGGAAAAGTCTGAACCACTTTTAGCCCTACCCGGCAAAGGAAAAAGCTTCCCTGCTTTTAGCCCTGCCCGGTAAAGAAAAAAGCTTCTCCGTTTTTAGCCCTGCCTGTAAAAAAAATCTTCACTTTTTTTAGCCCTGCCGGAGGGAAGCTCGTATCTATAAGCATAAGACAGATGAATCATTCACGGCGGCTAAGACGCCGACATCACCACAAGGGGCAACCGGAAAGGAGTTCTATTATGTTTATGACAATGATCGGAATTATCATCGCAGCAACCATGGTTTACTCGGGAATTAAGCAGATCGTCACCGGAAGGATGGACGGGGCAGAGAAGGATTACAAGAGATTTACCGCTGAGTCAATGAGGAAAGCGTCAAGGATTACCGGGTTCTTCTATTTCCCGGTGGCAATCTTATTGGTCATTCAGGATCTGGTTTGGGATGATATCCTTGTTTCCCCCATCAAACCAACCTTTATCTATATGATCGGAGTTGGCCTGCTCTTACTTGCCATTATCCTTATCTATAACCTGACCGTGAAAAAGCAAGTCGACTGCATAGAAACAGGAAATGCAGCCCTGTGAAAGCTGAAGTAACCCTCCCAGCCCCGGCAGCCAAGGCAGCCGGGGCTGAAATTATGCCAGGGGAAGCCCACCCGAGTATGCCCACCTGCAGGGGCGCTCCGGAAAAATGCAATCGAAGAAGCCTGCCTAGGGGGGACCGCTCCAGCTGACAGCCGGAGGTTCAGGCCTTCCACACCGCCTTGATGATGTTGGTGATTTTGGGGGGAGTTCCGTACAGCAGAACCCCGACCCGGTAGATCTTGGCGGACAGTAGGCCAATGCCGATGGTAGAAGCAATCAGGATCCCGATGGAGAGGGCAATCTCATACCAGGCCACGGTACTCATGGCAATTCTTGTGAACATGGCCATGGGAGAGGTAAAGGGAAGGTAAGAGCATACCAGCATTGCCGTGTTATCCACATATCCGGAACTCATGGAGGAGACAACCACCAGGAAGGCAATGACGAAGAGCAGGGTGATCGGCAAAGACGAGGTGTTGATATCCTCCACCTTGGAGGCCGTGGAACCCACTGCTCCGTACATAAAGGCATAGAGCAGGAAGCCCAGGACGAAGAAGACCAGCATATAGCCCAGAAGCACCGGCGGGATGTTGAAAATAGATTTCACGATCTGGTTCCCCTCCCATTGGGCTTCATTCAGGTTGTAAAAGACCAGGGCGGACCCAAAGACCGCAAGAATCTGCACAAATCCTGCCAGGCAGGAGGCCAGCACCTTGCCAAACATCATGGAGGTAGGCTTGGCGCTGGTAATCAAAAGCTCCATAGCACGAGAGCTCTTTTCCGTGGCCACATTGGTGGCGATCATCTGACCATAGAGCAGGATCACCATATACAGAGCGAAGATCATAATGTAGGTGTAGAAGAAATTCTGCATCTGATCCTTCCCCAGGCTTTCCGTCTGTCCCTGGATCGGAAGGTTCATGACATCTGCGATCTCTTCCGCAGACATTCCGCTGTCTCGCATGGCGGTCATTTGAACAAATTGCTTCAAAACGTCGCTTGCAATCTCCGTATTAGCATCATACATGGAAAGATTATCCACATAATAGGTAAAAGCGGCAGGCCCACGCAGGACAAAGGCACATTCCGCCTGGCCGGAGGTGATTTGATCCTTGATCCGGCTCAGCTCCTCCTGACTGCTCTCTACCTCATAATCCGGAAAAGCCGCGGCAAAGGCCTCCCTCAGCCCCTCCCTCTGTGTCTCATCCTCTGCCTTGAGAAGCATCACAGGGCGGTCAGAGGGGGCGACTCCGGCCGCATCATCGATAGCGCCGGTAGCAAACAAGGCCTTGATACGGGGGAAAAACATTACCACGGCAATCAATGCCACCAAAAATATAGTCGTTCCGATGAATATCTTATTCTTGAGGAAGGATTTCATCTCGAATTTCCATATGGTTCCAAACTGTTTCATATCCTCACCCCTCTTCCCCTTCATGACCTGCATACTCGATAAAAATGTCATTCAGCGATGGTTCATAGACCTTGACCCCATCTATATCATATTTTTTCACAAGTTCAGCCATGACCGCTTTCTTTTCGGATACGTCCGCCAGACGGAGCATCAAGTCATGGTTATCCATCCGGGTGCAGGAGGAGGCAAAATCAGCCAGAATCGCTTCCGGATTCTCCGTGCGGACCAGGAGACGATCCCTGGGATAGTCCCGCTTGATCTCGTGCAATTCCCCCTGCAGAGCTACGAGACCCTGGTTGAGAATCGCTATGCTGTCACAAAACTCTTCGATATAGCTCATTTGATGGCTGGAGAAGAGCACAATCTTGCCCTTTGCAATCTGCTCCTTGACCACATCCTTCAGGAGCATGGCGTTGACCGGATCAAGACCGGAAAATGGCTCATCCAAAATTACAATATCCGGATCATGAGCCAGGGCAGTAATGAGCTGAATCTTCTGCTGATTCCCCTTGGACAGGGTATCCAGCCGCTTGTTGCGGTATTGCGTCATATCCAGTCGTTCCAGCCAGGCATCGATGGACTGCACAGCAGCCCTGCGGCTCATTCCCTTCAATTCCGCGAAATAGGTCAGCTGGTCCATGATCCGCTTCTTGGGATACAGCCCCCTCTCTTCCGGAAGGTAGCCGATACTGACCTTATCATAGTCAATAGGCTGGCCGTCAATCACTACCTCTCCCTGGTTGGCGGGAAATACATGCATCAAAATACGAATGGCCGTGGTTTTGCCTGCGCCATTTCTGCCCAGGAGGCCAAAAGCCTTGCCGCCCTCCACCCGGAAGGACACCCCCGTCAGAACCCTCTTTGCTCCAAAAGACTTTTCGATATTTCTGAGTTCTAAGATCATATCTCTGTCCTTTCCTCAGGCCTTGTGGCCTCCGATCTGGGAATTTCTGTCCCTGGCTGTGGCGCCTTCCTGAAGATTCATCCCCTTTAGAAGGGCATTCTTCCCAAACCTTTTCTTGATGCTGATAGCTGCCTCCTGCAGCCTTCTTTCCCGCTCCAGCTTCTGGGTCTCCGCCCTTTTCCTGGCCTCCTCGGCTTCATAATCCGTGAAGAGGTCCAGCTGCTCATAGACTTCCTCCTGCTTCGGGGCAGCTCCCTCCTCTATCACATGATTGGCGGTCAGATTCATCCTGCGAACTAGGAGATTCTTGTCCACGATCCGGTCATATAAGGCCGATACGGCTTCCAGGATCTTCTGGGTGGAGGAGCTGAAGCCCTCCAGATTGGCCGTTCCCCGGGCGTGCTTGGGCACCCGCCTGCCATAGTGGTCTGTCACCACCTCGCCCTGATACCTTTCTCGCCGTTGGGGGTCTGTCAGGTTCTCAATATCGTAACCTACCGTGATCACAATCTGATCCGTCATCAGCTTCTTCTCCACCAGATCCAGGGACAGGGCATCTGCCATTTCCCTCAGGACCAATTTGGCCTTTTCCGCATCATAGGGGCAATGCAATACCTGCCCGGAGCTGATGCTGTTATTCTCCGGCCGATAGGCCTTAACCGCCTCCACCGTGCAGGGCTCCCAGCCCCAGGCATGGTCGATCAGCAGCTCCGCATTCTTCCCGAAGAGCTGATACAGCAGGTCTTCATTCTGCTCCGAGCAACGAGCCACATCCCCCATAGTATACAGGCCGCAGGAGGCCAGCTTTCTCGCATATCCCCGGCCTACCCGCCAGAAATCCGCAATGGGCCGGTGGGACCAAAGCTCCTGCCGGTAGGTCATCTCATCCAGCTCGGCGATACGGACACCATTTTCATCCGCCGGGATATGCTTGGCCATCACATCCATAGCCACCTTGCACAGATAGAGATTGGTGCCGATGCCAGCCGTGGCGGTAATGCCGGTGGTTTTCAGCACCTCCAGGATCATTTTCATGGCAAGATCCCGGGGGGACAGTCCGTAAGTGTCCAGATAAGGCGTCACATCGATGAAGACCTCATCAATAGAATAAACGATGACATCCTCCTGCGCAACATATTTCATATAAATGGAATAGATCCTGGTACTGTATTCCATATAATAGGCCATCCGGGGCGGCGCAATCAGGAAATCCAGAGCCAGGGTGGGATCCTCCCGTAATTGGGAATCCAAATGAGAGACTCCGGAAAACTCCCGGCCCCCCAGCCTCTGTCTCCGCTCCGCGTTGGCAGCGCGCACCTTCTGCTTCACCTCAAAGAGACGAGCCCGCCCCGGAATGCCGTAGGATTTCAAGGCAGGAGTCACCGCAAGACAGATGGTCTTATCCGTCCTGCTTTCATCCGCCACTACCAGGTTGGTATCCAGGGGGTCCAATCCCCGCTCCCGGCACTCTACCGATGCATAGAAAGATTTCAAATCAATCGCTATATAGGTATGCTGCTTCACAATCCTCCCTCATGTTCCTCCCTCTCCACCTGTTGATTCGTCCGCCTTGCCGTCTCTTCCACCGCGGCGTCATAACCCGTCAGGGCAGCAAAGGGGGAAAATTGCGCCGCCCGATCCTGCATGGACATGGGGGGACGCTTGGTAGAAACATGGTGGGGATGGTGGATGATATCGTCATATTCACTCATATTTGATACCCCTCCTTGCCGAAGACAGAGGCATACTTCCGCATCAGCTCCGCACAGAAACGAGCTGGATTTTTGAGATAAGAAAGCACCTGCCATTTCTGACAGATGCTCGTTTTTCTTTTTTGCAAGCTTCAGCCCCTTTTTAACATGTTAATTGCAGTTGTCATATTAAAACCGAGTTCAGTGAATATTTCCTCGGCCTGATCTTTAACAACCTTTTCTGTCCTAATATTTAAATTAGTCGTTGCCGTATACAACACCTTCATTCAACAACAGTATACTCAATAATGTTGCTGTCGTCAATACGGTGTCACGGTGTCATTGAAAATGGATTTAAAATCTATCGAAATCCCGTCCTCAACCTCCTATGAGCCACTGAACCAGACTGAATTCGCTGTTTAAGTAGGCCAGGGCCGGGACATCAAAATGGGTTGCCCCCTCAAATTGGGTCAATGTCGCATGGCCCACCCTAGACAGCTGATCTACAAAATAGATGCTGCTCTGGGGAGCAACAATCGTATCCGCTGTGCCCACAAAGGCCCATACATCCATATTTTGGAATAGGGTCAGCTCCTCATTGGTGATTCGGATGCTCCCGCTGCAAGGTGCGATCCGCACAAAGGTATCCGGATAGGCTTTTGCCAGCGCAAAGGTCCCGGTACCACCCATGCTATGGCCCGTCAGACTGATATTACCGGCATCTATGTTATACTCTGCCATAATCTCATGAATCAAGGCAATGACCGAGCTTCCTGCATCACTCCAGCCTTTTTGACTGGAGGAAAGCTGGGGGATCAATACATAAGCCGCCGGGGCACCCAGGCTGCCGTCATAGAGCCATTTGGGAAATCCGTCGATACCCAGAAGCTGATCGAGATCATCCCCTTTTCCGCTGCCCCCATGGAGATAAACGATCAAGGGCATATTGACGGAGGGATTTTCCGGCGTATACAGCCAATATCCAAGCCCCTGACCGGTATGCTTTTCCATCGTAGCGGAAACATAGGAGTCAATCGGTTCCTTGGGCACTGCGGGGTCAGGTTCCGAATCTGCTGGGTCCGGAACCGGGGAATCCGGCACTACAGGATCCGGAAGGGGATTCGGATTGACAGGTTCCGGTTCTGCAGGTTCCGGATGCAGGGGCTCCGGCTCTGCAGGAGTCGGCGTAGGGGTCGGAACTGTCGTCGGATTCGTTGGAACGGCAGTCTCTTTTGCGGGGAAAACTACCGTTTCCTGGGGGGATAGGAAGGATACCCAGTCCTTCGTTGCCAGGGACAATACCGAGTCCTGCAGCATTTGGGAGGATACCGCCTCCTGCCCGCTTCCGGATTGCTGGGCAAGAGTCCCCTGTCCAAGGGAGGGGGAGGATTTTTCTGATTTTGTACCTGATTCCGTGGATGGGGCTGGCTTGTTTGCCTCTGCGCTTTTACTCCCCGCTGCTGGCGAAGGAACAGCTGCTTTGTCTGCGTCCTCCTCCGATTCCCCTTCGAGAGCCATTTCCGCAGAGGCGCTTGCTGTCTGTGTCTCCCTGTCCGTCTGCTTCCTTCCCTTTCCGGCCATAACAGCGGAAACGATCACTACCAGCAGGGCAAGGATACAGATAAGGGTGAGAATGAGGGATTTTCTTTTCATATTAGAATGCCTTTCTTTCGTCTTAACAATTTATCTGCTTCTGCCAGGGGGCAGATACCCCCAGGCATTGATATTATGCATACCCTTGCCCTTTATGAAAATCAGATATGCCTATTCTGTCCCTTTGAATGCGTAATTGGTATTCTATGGGCAGGTATTGTATGCTATAATGATAATGGTTTTTTGTGCCCAAAGGAGGTGAGGGAAATGCGCATTGCCTTGATTGAAGATGAACAGCCCTTTGCAGAGGAGCTGACCGAGTATCTCACCCGCTTTAGCCAGGAATATAAGGCAGTGGTCCAATGCCAGCATTTCCCATCCAGTGTCTCCTTTCTCTCCTCCTATCAGCCGGTCTGGGATCTGCTGCTGCTGGACATTGAAATGCCCAACATGGATGGAATGGCCCTCGCCCATAAGGTCAGAGAGATGGATCAGAATGTTCTTCTGATCTTTATTACCAAGGTGGCGAAGTATGCAATGGCAGGCTATGAGGTAGCTGCCCTGGACTATGTTCTGAAGCCGGTCAACTACTATATTTTTTCCATGAAGATGCGAAGGGTTTTGAGCTTGCTGGAGACCAGGCAGCAAAGCCATATCATCGTACAGGGAACCGGATTTGTCCGGAAAATCCCGGTGGAGACCATCCGGTATATTGATGTGCGCGGCCATACGATTTCTTACCACACCCCCCAGGGGATCATCTCCTCCACCGGTGCCAAAAGTATTCGGGAATTGGAAAGGGAGCTGGTGCCGGAGGGCTTTTGCAAATGCAATCAATGCTATCTTGTGAATTTGCAATATGTCCAGTCGGTGGAAAAGGACCGGGTCGTGCTGACCGGCGGCGAATGCCTGAATATCAGCCGCAACCGAAAAAAGCCCTTTATGCAGGCCTTGCTTGATGCTTGGGGGAGGTGATCCAATGACCTATGATATGACCCGAATTCTGACACCGGGCGCAGTGCAATGCGGTTTGGTGACAGGTTTTCTTTATATGCTTCCCCTGCGAAAGCGGGAGCATTTCCCACAGCGTTTTCTTGCTTCCGTCATACTGTCTCTTTTGGCAGCCCCCCTGTTGAGGTTGTACCAGGCCCGCACGACAGGGCTCTTTCTCCGGCAGGACAGCTTCCCTGCCTGGCTGGGAATTGTGATAGGAACCGGGGGGGACTTATGTCTGAACCTGTTGCTGCTTTTTCTGACCGTATTCTTCTGCTGTAAGCTCCCCCGGCACAAGGCCCTCTATTGCGCAGTCTGTGCCTATCTGACCCAGGACATTGCCTATACCCTTTTTGTTATTTTGATGCCCCAGGCAGCCCACCGGGGGGCAGGCTCTGTACAGCCGGACACCCTGTGGCTGGAGCTATTACTTATGGCTCTGATCTATGGTTTCTTTTATGTTTGCTTTGCGAAAAAGCTGCCCGACAATGGAGATTACCAGTTCCAATGCAATCACTCCCTCCCTGTGATGCTGCTGCTCATCTTCCTTGGCCGTATTCTCGGAACCTATGCCAAACGGGGATTTGATGCGCAGAGCAACAATACCTTTGTTCCTCTCCTGATCTATGATGCCTTGCTGTCCACTACCCTTTTGGTCACCCAGCTGCTGCAGAGACAGGAAGAAAGCTACCGTACCGCCGCCGCCCTGGAATCTCAGCTGCGGCAGATGCAGAAGCTGCAATACGAAACCTTCCGTTCCAGCCTGGATGCCATCAACCATAAGTGCCACGATCTGAAGCATTTGGTGGCGGCTCTTCGAAGCGAGGAGAACAGGGAAGGCAAAAAAAACCTGCTCCGCGAATTGGAGCAGGATGTTATGATTTATGATGCGCATATGGATACGGGAAATGATAGTTTGGATGCTCTTTTGTCTGATGCGTGGATGGGCTGCTACCACAAAAATGTGCAATGGACCTGTATGGCGGATGGATATGCCATAAGTTTCCTCGATCCCATCGATCTCTATGTCATGCTGGGAAATGCCCTGGAAAATGCCATAGAAAGCGCCTCACAGGTGGCGGATCCCCAGAAGCGCTTCCTCAGCGTAAATATCTGGCGGAAGGAGCGAATGGCTTTTCTGAAGATCGAGAACTGCTGCGAAACCGCTCCTAAGCTCCAGAATGGTCTGCCTGTCACGACCAAAAGCAATCCTTCCCAGCACGGATACGGAATGCGCAGTATTCAGTCTGTGGTGCAGCGCT
>CAVJHW010000014.1:0-28864 GCA_963649395.1 Coriobacteriaceae bacterium
TTTATCTTTAAAATAGAGGTAAAAGGTTCCCTTGGCCAACTCCGCCTTCTTGACATCAATGATAATGACAGTCTCACACCCCCAATGCTTATGGAGAAGCAATGACAGGAATTGCAATCCCATTTGGTAATCTACCTCGTCCGCATTGCCCCCGGCTATTCGGCGATACTGCTGCTTTTCGTAGCTGGTAAGCATATCACTGGTTTCCAGCTCCGAGTGTCTTATGAATTCCAGGGAAAGCAGTCTTCGGATCGTCCGGAAAGTATCTTCCCAATTCAGACATTTTACATCCTTGAAAGTAAGGAAAATAACCGGGTATCTGCCCTGATGCCTGGTATAAGCCTCCCCGTAGCGCCATATCTTCTTATTTTCAAAATAGGCAGCTGTCTTCTCCTGGGTTTTTTCAAAAAAAACGCGAAGCATGTCCATATTCAATGTTTTGCCAAAGCGGCGTGGACGGGTAAATAAAGAGACCTTAGCGCGCTCATCCAGAAAATCCTTGATGAGCATTGTTTTATCCACATAGTAATAATTGGCGCAGGCATCACGAAAATCCGAAACCCCCACCGGCAGAGGTTTGCGCATCGTTCCAATCCCTTGAGAAGCCCTGCTGCCTGTTCTACGTTTGTCCGTGGGCTTTTGCGCATGCTCCGGGATGACCCACTGTCTTCCCTCTTTGTATGCGCCCGAAATGCGTCCTTTTCTACACAATTCATTCACACGTCGCTCCGTGATTCCCCAGAGACCTGCTGCTTCTTTGATCGTCATTGCAAAACACCTGCCTTTCCTCTTACCGTCTTAAGAACAGTATAGCCGATGGGCAGAACCAATACAACTCCCATTATTCCGAACTTCCAATGGACTTCGTTTCTACCGTATAGGCTCGTATAATGGCATGAATGGTTCGGTGCAGGCTGGGCAGGTATTCTTCCATAGATACGGGCTGCTGGTAGAGGATGCAGCTGTAGGAGGTGGCCCCCACCAGTTCCACAATGGTGAAGAGCATGAGCTCCGGCTCCCGGCAGGCCACGGAATTGCTTTCCATCAGCTCCAGATAATGGGTATAGAATTCCATGGTCTCCTCCGGTGCCGTCCGCTCGAAGGCGTTCTTGAGGATGCCCCAGGACAGATTCTTGCTGATAAATTGCAAGAGCAGGTGATTCTTCTGCAGATATTCCACAATATAATCGACAATCTGCATAAGCTGATTCTCGAAGCCGGAGACCGGGTGTTCCATCAGATTCTCGTAGGCCTCCAGAAAGATCTGCCCGGCCTTCCGGGCGATAAGCTGATCCCGCAGGTCGTATTTATCTTTAAAATAGAGGTAAAAGGTTCCCTTGGCCAACTCCGCCTTCTTGACAATATCCGAAATTGTGGTCTTGGTAAATCCCTTATTGGTAAATAAGTCAAAAGCCGCCTGAAAGAGGGAATGCTCTTTCTGCTGCTTATTTTGTTCCAATTTTCCCATCAAAAATCTCCATTCTGCCGCAAGGGACTTTCAAAACATCCCCCATGGCGGCTGACATCGCCTGCCTGCGAATCCGATTGCACAGGTGCACCCCGTACAGATGCGCCCCCTACAGGTGTGCTCCCATTACTACTGATTATTTTACAAATGAAAGTAAAAGTCAAGGACATAAAAATGACCAAAATTCATTTTTACATTCCAAGATTATTGGTTGGTTTGAATATTGACTATTGGTCATTTTTATTTATAATAAACCTAGATGAAGGAAAGTGGCTGCCGAATCTGCAGCCGCTGGAAATAAAGATCTGCCGCGGACGGATGTGTCCGCGCAGCATCATAAGGTAACCCTCCAGGGCGGCTAGCGCCGCCTCCACCACCAATGAAAGGAAGCTACAGGATATGAACAGGAACAGAAAAATCAAGGTAAAGAGCAAGCTTACTGCTTCCGTGGCCGCAGGCATGGCAGCTGTTATAGGTGCTGTCCCGGTTTTGGCTGCGGGATCCTCAACAGCCTCAGACGTATATAAGGAAGAAACGGTTTACGTCAATGCAGATGCCTCCGGCAAGGAAACCTCTGTCATCGTATCAGACTGGCTGAAGAATGCAGGGAGTCAGAAGACCCTGAAGGATTCCAGTGATCTGACGGACATCGAAAATGTGAAGGGGGACGAGACTTGGACCAGCTCCGGCAGCAATCTGACCTGGACCACAGAGGGCAAGGATATTTACTATCAAGGAAATTCCGACAAGGAACTGCCGGTCAATGTACATTTTACCTACTATTTAGACGGGAAGAAGACGGAACCTGCTGATTTGGTAGGCAAGAGTGGGCATCTGAAGATTAAAGTGTCCTATGAGAATACCGCCAAGAAAACAGTAGAGATCAATGGTAAGAAGGAGACCGTATACAGCCCCTTCGTCATGGTCACCGGCATGATTCTCCCGGATGATACCTTCTCGAATGTTACCATTGACAACGGAAAGGTAATCTCCGACGGTAACCGCAGTATTGTCCTGGGTGTAACCCTGCCCGGTCTCAAGGAAAGCCTGGGGCTGGATTCAACCTCTGATTCCAGCTCTTCCAGCTCGAAATCCACTTCCGCTTCAACCTCCTCTAGGGATTCCGATGTGGATTCCGATGCGGATTCCGATTCCGTTTCTGACAAACTTTCCTTAAATCTGCCGGAAAGCCTGGAAATTAACGCAGATGTGGAGAATTTCTCCATGGATCCCACCTTTACCGTAGGGCTGTCGGATATCCTGGATTCGGTAGATACCGACAATATCAGCGATGTCAGTGACCTGATGGACTCCCTGGATGACCTGGAGGACGCTGCCCTGCAGCTGGTATCCGGTTCCCAGGAGCTCTTCGATGGGGCAAGCACTCTGAATACCAGCTATGGAGAACTGGATACCGGCATCGGCACCCTGAAATCCGGCATTGATGCCGCTGCTTCCGGTGTCGGCACTTTAGCAGACGGAATTGTCACCTATACCAATGGTACCGCCCAGCTGTCTGATGGTATCCTGTCCTATGTGTCTGGGGAAGAACAGTTGGCAGCAGGCGCTGCCCAGCTCCAGCCCCTGGTCAGTGGTCTGAATACCCTGCGTCAGGGAACGGCCCTGCTGAACAGTGTGCTGGATGGGGAAGGTTCTGAGACCGAGGATCTGAAGGTTGCTTCTGAGAAGCTGGCAGCCGGAAGCCAGCAATTGAAGGACAGCCTGGACCAGATGTCCCAGCTTCTGGGCTCCCTGGATTCTGTGGAAAAGCTGGGAAGCCAGCTCATCAGCGGAGCCAAATCCATGTCCTCCACCCTGCAAAGCCAAGTGGCTGCCCCCTTGCAAAATACTGCTGCGGCGGCAACCAAGCTGAAGGAAGAGCTGACCTCCCTCCAGACCAGCCTGCAGACCCTGATCGCATCGGCCGCTCAATCTGCTGTGGATCAGATCAATGGTCAGATTGATAGCAAGAACCAGGAATTGCAATCTGCAGCTGGACAGGTTCAGCAGTCCGCCAATGAGCAGCTTTCCGCTGCCCGGGCAGGTCTGCAGGAACAGATCGATGCCCTGGATCCCACCACGGATGCGGCGACGATCCAGACCCTCCAGGCTGCTATGGACAAGCTGGGAGAGGTAACCGTCACAGTTCCGGAGGCTATTGCCCCTATCGATGCCTCCAGTCTGAAGATTGAGATCCCCCAGGAAGCCCTGGCCTCTCTGAATCAGACCATTACTGACCTGCAGACCGCTGCCCAGCAGTTATCTGCCTTCCTGACCAACCAGGAATTCGCCCAGCAGCTGCAGGCCATGGAGCAAGGTCTTGAGACCCTGTCCCAGTTCCAAGTTCCCACGGATTCCGCAAGCCGTCTGCAGACCGGAGTCAGCCAATTGAATGCGGGAATGCAGGCCTTGAATACAGCCATCGGCACCCTGTCTGACAAGGTAGGCGGCATGTACACGCAGACTGCTTCCCTGCCCCAGGCCAGCGCCGGACTCCAGTCCCTGCTGAATGGCTTCGACACCCTCAGCGCCTACAACAGTTCCCTGACCAGTGGAGCCTCCACCCTGACCGGCAGCAATTCTCAGCTGATCCAGGGAGTTCAGTCCCTGCAAAGCGGAGCTTCTCAGCTGTCCTCCGGCGCCTCTAGCCTGCAAAGCGGCAGCAGCCAGGTCAAGGAGGGTATCAGCCAGCTGACCGACGGAGCCAAGGAATTGAGGGAAGGCACAGAGAAGTTCAACAAGGAAGGAATTGAGAAGCTGACCTCCACCCTGAAGGATACCTTCTCTGAGGTGGTAGACCGCATCAAAGCCCTTACCTCTGACGACTGTTCCTACAACACCTACAGCGGCCGGGCAGACGGAATGGACGGAAATGTGAAATTCGTGATTGAGACAGAAAGTATCAAATAAATGCAGCTATCGCTGATGGTCGAAGCAGCCGCCCTAGAAGAAGGGCGGCTGCTTCGTTGTTACCTATTTTCTCGGCAGGCAGCCGAGTTTTTGCATATTCCCCCGGCTTCCTGCCGGTTTTTTGCATATTTCCTGGCTGCCTGCCAGGTTTTTGCAAATTTCCTGGCTGCCTGCCTGGACTTTCAAGGCAGGATCATAGTCAGGGATATCCTTTTCTTAGCCACATCCACACTTAAGACCTTCACCTCTACAATATCTCCCACGCTGACCACCTCCAGGGGGTGTTTCACGAACTTCTTGTTGGTAAGCTGAGAGATATGCACCAATCCGTCCTGATGGACACCGATATCTACAAAGGCACCAAAGTCAATGACGTTGCGGACCGTTCCCTTCAGCACCATTCCTTCCTTCAGATCCTTCATATCCAGCACATCACTGCGGAGAATCGGCTTGGGCATATCCTCTCTGGGATCACGACCGGGCTTTTGCAGCTCCTTGATGATATCCCGCAGGGTCACCTCCCCCATACCCAGGTCTGCAGCCATTTTCTTATAATCCTTGATATAGAAGACTGCCGTTCCCTCCAGAATCTGACTGGTCTTCATCCCCAGGCGGGCAAAGAGCTCCTCCACGGCCTGGTAATTCTCCGGGTGAACGCTGGTGGCATCCAGAGGATTCTTGCCCCCGGTGATCCGCATAAATCCGGCACATTGCTCGAAGGCCTTGGGTCCCAGCTTAGGCACCTTCAGAAGCTCCTTGCGTTCCTGAAACTTCCCATTTTCCTCCCGATAGGCCACAATATTCCTGGCAATGGTCTTGGTAATGCCGGAAATATATTCCATCAAGGGGGCAGAAGCGGTATTCAGATCTACTCCTACCCGGTTGACACAGTCCTCCACCACCCCGGTCAGGGCATCTCCCAGCTTCTTCTGGTTCATATCGTGCTGATATTGACCTACACCGATGGATTTGGGGTCGATCTTCACCAGCTCTGCCAAAGGATCCTGAACCCGGCGGGCGATGGAGGCAGCGCTTCTCTGTCCCACGTCAAAATGGGGGAATTCTTCCGTGGCCAGCTTGCTGGCGGAGTAGACCGAAGCCCCGGCTTCATTGGTGATGACATACGAAACCTGCTCCGGGATCTCCTTGAGCAAATCCACAATAATCTGCTCCGATTCCCGGGAAGCAGTTCCATTTCCCAGGGAAATCAAGCTGATATGATAGGTCCGAATCAGCTTCTTCAAGGTCTCCTTGGCTGCTGCAATCTTGGCTGGTGTGGTAGGAGCCGTGGGGTAGATCACAGTGGTGTCCAGCACCTTTCCCGTGGTATCCACCACCGCCAGCTTGCAGCCGGTCCGAAAGGCCGGATCCCAGCCCAGAACCACCTGCCCCGCCACTGGGGGCTGCATCAGGAGCTGCTCTAAGTTCTTGCCAAATACCTTGATGGCTCCATCCTCTGCCGCTTCTGTCAGCTCGTTGCGGATCTCCCGCTCGATGGCCGGAGCGATCAGGCGACTGTAGCTGTCCGCCACCACCGCCTGGAGAACCGGTGTCGTGACAGGATTATCCTGGAGGATGACCTGCTTCTCCAGATAACGAAGGATCTCCTCCGTGGGAGCCTCAATCTTCACGGTCAGAAACTTCTCATTTTCCCCCCGATTGATGGCCAGGACCCGATGACCGGCAATCTTGGCCACCGGCTCCTCGAATTGATAATAGGTCTCATAGACAGATGGAGCCTTCTCATCCTTGGCCGTGCTGGTGACTCTGCCAGCCTTCTTCGTGCGCTTGCGGATCTCTGTCCGGTACCTGGCCTCGTCGGAAATACGCTCCGCCAGGATATCGGATGCCCCTGCAATCGCCTCCTCCGGCCTGGTTACCCCCTTCTCCTCCGACAGATAGGCAGCCGCCACCTCCGTCAAGGGCTGGTGAAGCTTCTGAAGCCAGATCAGATCTGCCAGGGGCTCCAGCCCCTTCTCCTTGGCCACGGTAGCCCTAGTCCTCCTCTTGGGGCGATAGGGGCGATAAATATCCTCCAGGGCCACCAGGGTCATGGCATCTGCAATGGCCTTGTCCAGCTCCGGAGTCAGCTTTCCCTGTTCCTCAATGGTGCTGCGAACCTGGGTCTTCCTCTCCTCCAGATTTCTCAGATATTGCAGGCGTTCATAAAGGTTTCGAAGCACCTCATCATTCAGAGAGCCGGTGGCCTCCTTCCGATAACGGGCAATAAAAGGAATGGTATTCCCCTCATCGATCAGCTTTACCGCCGCCTCCACCTGGGCCGGCCGCACCTCCATCTCCTTCGCAAGAATCTGTATCATATCCATACTCTATCTGTTCCTCCCTAAACATTTTGGCTGGGGCATCCACAGGCCCAAACCCCTGATTCCATGGAAAATCGTTGCCTTTTATTTCCTGCCTATGCTATACTGAAATCAGACCTTTTATCCTGTCAGTATAACACGAGTCCGGTTTCAGTGTCAAAAAACCTGGCCTGACCATAGGTTTCGATTGTCTTTTCGAGTGTCATGACTACAATGTCCAAAGAGGGAGGGATATAAGACATGGATCCTTATTA
Source organism: Coriobacteriaceae bacterium (assembly GCA_963649395.1). Lineage (GTDB taxonomy): Bacteria > Bacillota > Clostridia > Lachnospirales > Lachnospiraceae > Scatomonas. The sequence continues at coordinate 6,957 of CAVJHW010000014.1, forward strand.
TCACAAGCAGCCGGATTACGGCCAGTCCGGCTACCAGCCGCAAAATCTACCGCAAGACCCGGGTTCTCCCTACAATGATCCCGGCAATCACAACCAACCTTGTTATCAGCCCGGCAATTATGGCCAGCCCTATTATCAGCAGCCTCCGGATGATTCTTCCCCCGGCATGGCCACGGCCTCTCTGGTTCTGGGAATCTGTTCTCTGGTTCTGGTTATGGCAGGCTTATCCATTCTCCTGGGCGCATTGGGGCTTCTTCTGGCTCTCCTGTCCCGGGGTTCCGGTCGCCTGGAGCGCCGTTCTCTGGCAGGCTTCGTCACATCCCTGGTTGGCCTGTGCCTGGGATTCCTGCTGATCATAGGTATGGTCTTCCTGTGGGGGACTCTTCTGAACAGTCCTTACTTCACAAGACTGCAGCAGGAGATGGAATATTACCTGGATGACTACAGATACGATGACTCCTACGATTATGATTATAGCGATTATTATGACTACTATGACTATTACGACTACAATGATTCTTATGCTTATAATGATTTCTATGATTATAACTACGAGGGTGACTATGGCTACAGGAATAGCCAGAAGAACGAAGAGAAGCTTGTGGAAGATTCCACCTTATAGACGAAAGGATTTGATATATGTATTATTCTTCTGCTCAACTTAAGTGTTTTTCCAGAGTTGCTCTCAAGGGACGCTATGGTCTGCTGATCAGCGCCCTCATTCTGACGGGCCTGATCTCTGTCTTGACCAGTATTCTTGTAGGGGTTTTCCTGGGGAATTCTTCCAGCCTGCCCCTGCTTTTGATTCGAATCGCTGTCTCCTACCTGCTTTCTGCCCTCATAAGCATGCTGCAGACCGGTCTGGCTCGAATGTTTCTGAAGGTCAGTCGTGGACAGGTCACCTCACTGGCGGATATGTTTTATGCATTTCGCCACCAGATGGACCAATTTCTTGTCCTCCATCTGATTTTGTCAGCCATCGGGAGCCTTTTGACCCTGCCGATCTATTACATGGAATACCTGTTTACGCTGGGAAGACTTACCGAGCTTCCCTACCTCTTATTCCTGTATGGATATATGATTCTCTACCCCATCCTGCTGATCCTCTTTACCCTTTGGTTTGCCCTGGCGGATTATCTCCTGCTAGACCGCCCAAACCTATCAGCCACAGAAGCCCTGGGGGAGAGCGTCCGGCTGATGCGAGGGCGTAAATGGCGCTTATGCAAGCTTTATCTTAGCTTCATCGGCATATATCTGCTGGGATATCTCAGTGTCGGTATTGGTCTGCTGTGGGTCGGTCCCTATGTCAGCACTACATTGGCTTTCTTCTACCGGGATGCCATTCATGACCTGCCCCAAAGCAACCCACGGTGACTCCTTCCTTGAGAGGCGTGCCATAAAGCCCTTCCCCCGCCGACATGCCCCTCAAGGGACTAGCGTTGCGTCGCGAGCATGTCGTAGGCTCTGGCTTTTGACACTGTAACCAACCTCATTTTGAGAACAGATAACCCATCAGCTGGCATCCCTTTTCGATAGAATGTCCGCTCTGGCCCGCTTCTTTCTCATTATAATGCCAGGTATGATCCTGGGGAGCGGTACTATCATATAAGAGGTAGGGCACCGGATCCGGCACATGGGTTCTGCAGCGAATGGGGGTGGGATGATCCGGCAGCACCAGGAGACGATAGTCTTCCCCGGATGCATCCAGAGCCTCTCGAACCGGAGCCAGGATCCGCTGGTCCATGTTGGCAATGGCCTGCACCTTGCGCTCTATGCTGCCCTGATGACCCATTTCATCCGGCGCCTCCAGATGGATATAGGCGAAATCATATCCCTCCTTCAGCAGGGCATCCATGGCAGCTTGGGCTTTTCCCTCATAATTGGTATGCAGCCCTCCATTGGCGCCTTCCACCACCTTATTGTCAATTCCTGCCCCTACGGCAATTCCTTTCAGCAGGTCCACTGCAGAGATCATGACTCCCTTTTTCTTATATTTCTCATAGAAGGAGGATAGGGCTGGCTTGGTACCCGCACCCCAGAACCAGAAGCTATTGGCCGGATGCAAGCCCTTTTTCTTCCTTTCCAGGTTTAAAGGATGACGAGACAGGATCTCGAAGCTGCGCTCTTGCATCCTTCTTAGGGTCTGATCTGTCGGCAAATAGGGACCGATGACCTGTCCCAGCACATCGTGGGGGGGAGTCAGGGGAACTACCGATCCCATGGCCCAGATTAGGCAGTGGCGATAGCTGGTTCCTACATAAAATTGATAAGTCTCATCCTGTAATTCCTGGGCTACCGCCTGGAGAAGAATCGCCGCATCCTCGGTGCTGATCTCATCTGAGCTGTGGTCGATGATGGTTCTCTCTTCGTAGGGAATTCCCTCCTCTTCCGACAGCGTCACAATATTGCAGCGCAATGCCACATCCGTCATCTTCATAGGAACCCCGATGCTCAGGGCCTCCAGGGGTGACCGCCCGGTATAATATTCCTTGGGATCATAGCCGATGACGGACAGGTTGGCTGTATCACTTCCCGGTGCCATTCCCTCCGGAATGGTGGCCACCATTCCGATCTCCGACTTCTGCGCATAAGCGTCCAAGGTGGGCGTATCCGCATATTCCAAAGGTGTCTTACCTCCCAAAGCCTCCAGGGGCTCATCTGCCATCCCATCCCCCAGCATTACAAGATACTTCATAATAATGTCCTCCTCTGATTCGGCGCTTGGAATCTGATCTGAATCCTTCCCTTCCTGCCCGGTCCTGGAATCTAACCTGAATCCTTCCCTTCCTGCCCGGTCCTGGAATCTGACCTGAATCCTTCCCTTCCTGCCTGGTCTTAGAACCTAACCCGAATCCTGCTGATAATACCTGCTGTCTGATCTGCTTTTTCCTTATAGGCTGCCTCTGTCATCTCCTCTGTGAGGAAGGCGAACTCTCCTGCCACATCTGGAAGGCAGATGGGCTCTATCTTGCCGAAGGTCTTCTCCAGCTCTGTCTTTCTCTCCTCCGAATTCCCCTCCACCCGGACAAAGAAGCGGCCCCTTACCTGGGAAATATCCACCAGCTCCTGCTTCTCTGCAGTCCAGCTGGCCATAAGGTCTGTATGGGGATTCTTGGCACAATCAATCACGTCGGCGGATACCGCACTGGCGGTAGGCAGCTTCCCTGCACCGCTTCCGTAGAACATGGCATCTCCCAGCATATTTCCATGGACGAAAATGGCATTAAAGACATCCTGTACGCTATAGAGGGGGTTGGAGGCACTAATCAGGACCGGAGCTACCATGGCACAGATGCCCTCCGGACTCTTTCGGCTGCTGGCCAAAAGCTTGATGCGGGCTCCGATGGCCTGGGCATAGCGGATATCTCTGGCTGTGATTTTGGTAATACCCTCTGTATAAATATCCTCAAAATTCACCTGTTTTCCGTAAGCGATGGAGGACAGAATGGCAATCTTCCGGCAGGCATCATGACCTTCCACGTCCGCCTCCGGATTCCGCTCTGCATATCCCTTTTCCTGGGCCTCCTTCAGAACCTCGGCAAAATCCGACCCATCGCTGGTCATCTTACTCAATATATAATTGGTAGTCCCATTCAGAATACCGGTAATCTCGTCTATCACATCCGCCGTCAATGCATTGTGGAGGGGACGGATAATGGGAATTCCCCCGCCGCAGCTGGCTTCAAAGAGGTAATTCACTCCCTTGGCCTTGGCAAGGGTCATCAGCTCCTGGCCGTGGCGAGCCACCAGCTCCTTGTTGGAGGTACAGACACTCTTCCCCGCCTCCAGGGAACGTTTGGAGAAATCATAGGCCGGGTTGAGTCCTCCCATGGTCTCCACCACAATGGCCACCTCAGGATCCTGCAGGATGGTCTCGAAGTCATGTACCAGAACCTTCTCCACCGGATCCCCCGGGAATTCCCGCAGATCCAGCACATATTTCACCTCTATCGTATCCCCGGCCTTTTGGGCAATACTCTCCTGGTTGGTCTGAAATACCTCTACTACTCCGGAACCCACCGTTCCGTACCCTAATACTGCGATCTTAATCATCGTCGTCTTCACTCCCTGCCTAAAATTTTGAAATCATGCACACCGGGACGAGCCTCAATCTCTTCTACCATAGCAGAGGCATCTCCCAGCTCCGGCGCAATGTCCACACTGATGGTCAAAGTGGCTACCCCGTTAATGGGTATGGACTGATGGATGGTCAGGATATTGCCATGACAGGCCGCAATGGAACGCAGCACATCCGACAGAAGCCCCGGCTCGTCATCCATCTGCAAGATAAATGTGATGGTTTTCCCTTTTGCATTGTCATGAAAGGGAAAAATATCATCCTGGTACTTGTAAAAGGAGCTGCGGCTGATGCCCACCTCTTCCGTAGCCTGCTGTACTGTCAGCTTGCGGCTGTCCATCAGCTTCTTGGCCTCCAGCACCTTCAATAAGACCTCCGGTATGGCCTTTTCTCTTACCACATAATACTTCTCACCCATTCTTCTGACCAGTCCTTACCTGTACGCCAACCAAAAACATTTGTGTTCACAGAAAAGATGGTACCACACTGCCGGATTTTCTGCAAGCAAAAAACCCATGCTTTACCAGGGCGGCTGCCTTAACCGCCCTGGGAATTCCCCTCAACCCTCTCGCTGAGTACCCGGCATCTCTTCTTGCAGAAGGATATGCCATAGAGGCGGATATCCTCCCGGCCATCATTTCTCAGGTACTCCTCATACCGTCTAGCACCTATCTGAAGCAAGGCTTGGCGGCAGGCTTCTTCCATCTTCCGAAAGCTGTTTGTATACTTTAATTCCAAGATCAGGCCAGCATTGGGATCCTCCGTTTCCACAATAATATCCGCAAAACCCTCTCCCGCCTCCACGTTGGACTTCACCAGCCAATTGGCATTGCCTGCCAGCAGTCCTATCAGGAGGGTATGGTAAGAGCTTTCTTTCTCCTTCTCCGGCGCCCGTGTGTCAAAGACACTGATAGATTTACTGAGAACCCTCTCCAGGTAGGCTGCAACAGCACCTGCATTTCCTTCCCGTAGATCCTTCCAAAAGGCCTCCAAATCCTCCGTGTTGCTGAAGATCTGTTCCTTGAACCATTCCTGAATCTGCAGCCGATAGACCTCTCGAACCTCCCGATTGGGGATGATCAACTGATAAGCCCCCTGATCCGTCCTCCCCGCCTGGGTGAGATAACCGGTCATAAACAGGACACTCCACAAGTTGTCCATGCTGCGGTCTATCTCATCATAGGTCAATTCCAGGCGAATTGGCTTCTCGATGGACTCTCCGGAGATCAAACGCTCAATCTCATCCCGGGTGGTTTTATTGGCCATGCGGACGAAGCGTTTTACCAGCTCATTCCCACTGGTATTGATCCAATAGGCCTGGGGTTCTGCCCCTTCTTCCCCGCAAAGACGATCCACATGGTTGATCACATCCCAGGGGCAATATACATTGGCTCGACCAAAGCGATAGCCATCATACCACTCTCTCGTCTCTGCCAAATGTCCCTCCAGATGATAGGCCCTCAGGGTCTCCGTCACCTCTTCCTCCGTGAATCCGAAATGTTCATCGAATCGGGCGTCCGTAATGGAAAGCACCTTGAAATTATTCAATCCCGTAAAAATACTTTCCTTGGAAACCCGGAGACAGCCTGTCAATACAGCAAAATAAAGGAAATCATTGGTTTTAAGCGCCAATCCGAACATGGTACGGATCAGGGATACCATTTCCCTGTAGTAGCCGCCCTGGAAGGCCTTATCCAGGGGGACATCATACTCATCGATCAGAAGAATTGTCTTCTTGCTGTAATGCTTATACAAAAGTTCCGACAGAGTTTGCAAGGCGGAGGCCAAGGTGTCCGAATCCATGGCATATTTCCCCTCCTTCAGGGAAATAATTGCCCGGTATAACTTCTTATCATCCTCCGTCAGCCTGTCGCTCTCCTCCAGAAATGGAAAGCGTCGGGCTTCCTTCCCCACCAACTCCGTAAGCCTATATCTGGCCGACTCGAAGGTCAATCCCTCAACACTTTTTAAGGAGATGGAAATCACCGGGAATTTTCCCATATATTCCCGGCATAATTCCGGATTTTGCGAAATATAGAGCCCCGCAAACAGGGAAGGATCGGTTCCGATCTCAAAAAAATAGCGGAGCATACTCATGTTCAGCGTTTTTCCAAAACGCCGGGGTCTGGTAAATAGATTCACCTGTCCCCACTGCTGAAGGAGCTGCTCGATCAGTCTTGTTTTATCAATGTAATAAAAGCCTTCTCTGCGGATATTTTCAAAATTATCCAATCCTACCGGCAACTTAAGACCTGGCCCCATCCTCACACACCCTCCCTTCCGAAGTCATGCTGTGCTACCTTTCTCTTCCATTATAAGGGGGAAGGAGAGCAAAGGCAAGTTCTGTCATAGAGTTCTCATAGGGTTTCGAGAAATATGGAATAGAAATGCGAAAAGAACCCTTCCGAAGGCCAAAAGAGGGGCGTCCGCCGGACGCCCCTCCTATCTGTCTTGTTTCCTATCCTTATCGAAGATATTTCCTATGGGATAGTCTCTCCCTATCCTTATCGCAAATGCTTAGTGTACGATTGCCTGCTCCGTATCCTTATCAAAGATGTGGATGCGCTCCATATCCAATGCGAAGGGAACGGTGCTTCCGGTCCGTGCCGTGGTTCTGGGATCTACACGGGCTGTCATGGGGAAGCCCTCCAGCTCGAAATACAGGAATACCTCAGCTCCCAGCAGCTCATATACATTGATGGTGGCCTCGAAGGAGGCATCCTTGTACTGGGACAGCATAATCTCGGAATCGCTTACATTCTCCGGACGGATTCCGGCGGTTACAACCTTACCCTCATAGCCCTGATCCAGCAGAACCTTAGCCTTGCTGGCCGGCAGGTGCAGGCGAAGACCGCCCTTCACCAGGTATACCTCATTGCCCTCCTTCTTCACTTCCACATCGATGAAGTTCATCTGGGGAGAGCCGATGAAGCCTGCAACAAAGAGATTGTCCGGTGCGTTGTAGAGATTCTGGGGAGTATCTGCCTGCTGGATTACACCGTCCTTCATGACTACGATACGGGTTCCCAGGGTCATGGCCTCGGTCTGGTCATGGGTTACATAGATGATGGTAGCACCCAGACGGTCATGGAGCTTGGAGATCTCGGTTCTCATCTGCACCCGGAGCTTAGCATCCAGGTTGGACAGAGGCTCGTCCATAAGGAAGACCTTGGGGTCTCTGACAATGGCACGTCCCATGGCAACACGCTGACGCTGTCCGCCGGACAGGGCCTTGGGCTTACGATCCAGCAGATGCTCCAGATCCAGAATTTTGGCAGCCTCCCGAACCGTCTTGTCGATCTGATCCTTGGGCATCTTGCGCAACTTCAGACCAAAGGCCATATTATCATATACGGTCATATGGGGATACAGAGCATAATTCTGGAATACCATAGCGATATCACGATCCTTGGGCTCTACATCATTCATCACCTTGTCATCGATCTTCAAGGTTCCATCGGAAATCTCTTCCAGACCTGCGATCATACGAAGGGTGGTGGACTTACCACAGCCGGAGGGCCCTACAAAGATAACAAACTCCTTATCCGCGATCTCCAGATTAAAATCCTTTACCGCCTCAAAGCCATTGGGATACTTCTTGCAAATATGCTCTAATTTCAAACTTGACATGGAATCTTTTCCTCCTTGTATACAGGGAATCCCACTGGTTGTGGCAGCCGCCCCGACAGCCACCGGAAATTCACCTTCTGAACACTACTTCTGCCTTGCCTCGTTTCTGATGTTTCTGATTTCTGATGGTTAAAATTATACAAGAGGTGGTCCTGATTGACCAGATTCGGATTCCACAAATATTTCTCCCTATTTTCGGCGATTTATGGTTTTGTCCCGGAGGTATCTTTCTGCCTTGGTCGGATTCACCAAAAACCCTCTCTTTCCTTAGGCAGATTGACGAGGGGGGTCCTCCTTTGTCGGATGGTCTGCACCGGAGAAGGTAATCTGCACCTTGAAGAGGTCACCATCTATGAAAATGTCAAAGCTTCCCTGCATCAGCCGCACCAGATTGCGGGCAATAGAGAGCCCCAGGCCACTGCCTTCGGTAGTTCGGGAGGAATCCCCCCGGACGAAGCGCTCCATCAGCTCATCCGCCCGGATATTCAAGGGCTGTTCTGACATATTTTTCATGAGAAATTGTATGGTCCCTTCCCTTTGGGCGATCTCCACGTAGACCCTGGAACCCGGCATAGCATATTTGGCTGCGTTGCTGTAGAGATTTTCCATCACCCGCCAGAGATAGCGGGAGTCAGCTCGTACCGATACCGGCTCCTTGGGGAGGCTGCAGATCAGCTCCAGCTCCCGGGCCTCCAGCCTTTCATTGAATTCCCCATTGACCTGCTGAATCAGCTCACACAGATTCAGAATAACAAATTCCATATGTACATTGCCGGAGCTGACCTTGGAGGCCTCCACCAGATCCTCGGTCAGCTGCTTCAGACGCTGGGACTTCTGTTCCAACACCTCCAGATAGCCCTGCACCCTGGGATGATCTATCTTCTCTCTTTTCAAGAGGTCTACGTAATTGACAATAGAGGTCAGAGGGGTCTTGATATCATGGGATACATTGGTAATCAGATCCGCCTGCATCCGCTCATTCTTCATTCTGGCCTCTACTGCCAGCTGCAGCCCGTCTCCCATGGCATTTACCACATCTGCCAGCTCCCGGTTGGTGCTGCCAAGATCTGCGGTATCCACCTTGTAATCCAGATTGCCCCTTCCCAGCTGCCGCATGCCCTCGATCACCGTCTGCTTGCCTGCAGCCTCCCGAATCATATAGAGGAGAACCAGCAAATCCACCAGCAGACAGATCATAAGGCAGAAAAGGCTGTCACCGTAGGCAGGCAGAAGGAGGAAATGCAGCAGCATCAAGGCCAGCCCTGCCAGAACCAGGCGAGTGGATTCCTTCCTGGCGGCATAAGCCCTGCTTCCCAGGTGAAGCACCGTGCGCAGCAGGCTCTTCTGCCAGAGGTTCCCGGCCTTGATCCTACGAACCAGACTCAGGTAGAAGATCAGGAAGAGCTCCGTGCTCCCGCCTGCATGGAGAGCCAATAAGACCCGGCCGGTTCCGGACATTGACTCCAAATTGCAGACGAATCTCACCCCCAGAGAAAGGACGAAGAAAAGACCTAGAAGAATTCCCAGGGCTGCCGCCAGCTCCGTGGGCAGCCTGTCAAAGGCATAGAGGTGAACCTCTCGATCCTCCGCCCGGCGTCCGGCCTGAAGGGTTGCCAGGATAAAGCAGACCAAGGCAAGGAAGAAGCCCAGGATGGCAGCGGCGGCGATTCCCCCTGCATAAGGAACTACTTTATCATAAAAACGGGCCGCTGTCTGGTAAGAATCTCCTACGGGATACGTGGTATCCAGTTTCAGAACCAGGGTCTCATTTTCCGAGAGGAGGGGCTGACTTGACAGGTATTGGTACAAAAGGCTGCCGGCTTCATTTTCCGGATAATGGGTTTCCGCCTGCTTCCCCTCCTGCCGACGGAGGATCAGGTACATGACTCCCTTCCTTGCTTCCTCCTCTACCGCCTTCTCCCCCAGGTCTTCCCAGGCGGATACATTGGTATATACCCTGTCCTTTGTCTGGATATAGTAATGGAGGTTAGAGCTTCCTTCCTGATAACGTTCTGCTGCATCCACGGCCCACAGGTAGGAACTGACACAGGAGGCCTGGTTCAGCATCTGGTAATAGAGGTCATAGAGGGAAACTGTGTCGGAATTCCTGGCTGCATAATCCGCCAAAGTGGACCCCGCTGCCGTTCGGATTCCGCTGCCCTTCTCCAGATCATAACCTACCCCATATAGATAGAGAAATTGACGGCTGTAGGTCTTTCCCGTTCCCACCGTCTGCAGATGATGCCAGGTCTCCTCCGTCATATATTCCAGGGCAATCTCCTTCATGGTCTCGGATTCCGTAAGCTCAGCGGCATTCATCTCTGATACGGAGAAAGTCTCCTCGGTCGTCGCCCCTGCAGAAGGCTGGGAATCGCTCCCGCTGCCAGACTCCTGCTCCTTCTCCTCAGGTACCTCCTGGTTCCCCGACAGCTCCAAGGAAGCGAAGGCATAATCCGCCAGCTGCCCCGGAATTCCCTGATTATCCAGCAAATACAGGTCATCCAAAGCGTAGGAGGTATTCTTATCCTCCTCTATTTCCTGATCCCCCCCGCTGTAATCTTTGGTAATGTCCACCAGACGATCGGGCACATAAGTGCCCTCCACATCAAAATATTTCCGATCATTGAGACAGGCAGCCAGACCGGCCATCTCATCTTGCATCTGGTAGCCGCAGCCTGCCGTGGCAGAATACTCCTCCGGCGGCTGACCCTCCAGAGGATCGCGCTGTCCCACATACATCAGCTTTACAAAGATACTTCCAGAGGTTGCAAACAGGATGACACCTACCAGCAGCAGAACCATAACAGCCACCTTGGCCGACACCCCGTAGAACCTTCTCCTTCCTTTTCCTTCTTCCATTGCCCCGCTCCTTCCCGGAAAGCCTTCTCGGAAATCGAATCCGCAGGAATTCACCTCCGGTAAAATGCAAGGGCCAATCCTCTGCATCCTGTTGGTGTCCCTATCCTGCTCTTTGTGGGCGGATCTCAGATCTTCTCAACCTTATATCCCACCCCCCATACCACCTTCAGATAGCGGGGTTCCTTGGGGTTGATCTCGATCTTCTCACGGATATGGCGGATATGCACCGCCACCGTATTATCCGCTCCGATGGCTTCCTCGTTCCATATATTTTGGTAAATCTGTTCAATGGAGAATACTTTACCCGGATGGCGCACCAGAAGGAGGAGGATATTATACTCGATGGGGGTCAGCCTGACCACCTCTCCGTCTACTGAGACTTCCTTGCGGTCATCATCAATCACCAATCCTCCCACCTGATAAATGTTGGGATTCTCAGGGGGCATATTGCCCAGCTTGGTATAACGGCGCAGCTGGGACTTGACCCGGGCCACCAGCTCCAGGGGATTAAAAGGCTTGGTCACGTAATCGTCCGCTCCCACATTCAGACCCAATATCTTATCTGCGTCCTCTGACTTGGCGGAAAGAATGATGATGGGGATACTGCTCTTCTCTCGAATCTTCAAGGTTGCCCGAATCCCATCCAGCCTGGGCATCATCACATCCAGAATCAGGAGATGGATCTCCTCCTGCTCCATCATCCCCAGGGCCTGGATCCCGTCGTAGGCCTTCAAGACCCGGTAGCCCTCCTGAGACAGATAGATCTCGATGGCTTCCACGATTTCCTTATCATCATCACATACTAAAATATTCATGCAATTCCCCTTCCATTCTCTCCCTGTCCCTATCCTGTCCCGGCTTTGTACTCTCCTGAAGGGAATGATAGCAGAGAATTCTTTACTTGCCCCTGGGAGAAAGATTAAGATTATTTTAAAAGCCCCTAAGGGGAGCCTCCATGGATCTCTACATGTCCCAGCTTCAGCAAGCCCTCCACCCGGGTAAGGGGCTTGTGACGCCAGGGAGCCGGCCAGCCGGTATATCCCGCAAGGTGCCAGGGAAGTCTGCTCTCACACCAAGGGCATTGAAAGCTGTGAGTTCTCTGGTCCGGCGACATGATACCGCCACAATTTTTACACTGTATCCTGCGAAAGTTATTTTCCATATACCCCTCCTTGTCCCAGCCAGCTTTCACATGCGATGGTTCCAAACATCATCTAACATGGGATGTTTCCTGTGTTATAGGAGCATTTTACCGTAAATACAGGGGGATGTAAACAGGATTGATTCCCGCCTCACAATATGTTAGGATAAGACGGAAGCTGCGGAAGGGAAAAGCAGCTGCGGCGTCAACAAGGACTCTTTCGAAAGCAGGGAGGATAGGGCATGTTTCGACTGTGGGGAAAGCTCATGAAGGATAACCATATGATAAAAGATATGACGGTATGTGAGGATATGGAGGATACCCGAACCCACAAGATCCTCCGCGCTTTGGAGGATCTTTGCTATTCCTGGGATCTGGGCAAGCCCATATGGCTGGATTCTAACATTCAGGACTTTCAGCGTCATAAGAAAACTCGTTTTTATCAGGACAATTTCATAGAAAGCATAGACTTTGATTTTTTGGAAATACAGATCCTGGAGGAATAGACTGCCCTCAGCCATCGGCAAGCAGCTGGACCAGGCATCTCTTCTTGTAAAAGGCAATGCCATAGCAGAGGATTTGATCGTAGCTGTCTCTGTAATCCTCTGCGTACATTTTTTCATGGATCTGATGCAAGGCATCCCGACAATCTGCCTCCATTTTCTCCATGGTATGCGAACATTTCACCTCAAAAACTGCCAAGCGACCGCCACTGGGGTCAAAGACCATCACATCGCTTCTTCCCTCTCCGTGTTCTCGATTGGATTCCGTCACATAACCTGCACCTGTGAAAATCCCTGCAAGAAAGGCATGATAGAAATCTTCCTTGTAGTCATGATAGCTGATGGTTTTGCGAAGGAGCCTGTTCATCTCCTCCGTCACCGCCAAGGCCTTCCCTTCCCATACTGCCTGAAACAAGGGGGACAGATCCCATTTGGGGACATGATCCTGGAACCAGTGAAGAATCGTATCCTCGAAAATGCTGCGGATCTCCGCATTGGGGATCAGGAGTGCCGTGAAACCCTTTTCCTGGATCAACCGACGATCCCCGGCTCTCAAGGTCTCCTCCCGAGCTTTGGTCAGGTAGCCGGTCAGGTAGAGAATACTCCACAGGTTATTCTCGCTGGAATGAAGGTAATCATAGGTCAGATCCTCCTCTATCTTCTGCAAGATATAGCCTCCGGCCAGAAGGGTCTCCAGCTTGACGGTGATTGCCTTCCCCCGATACTCGATAAAGGAACGGATAATGGAATTTCCGCTGGTATGCTTCCAATAACTGATGGGTCTGTCTGTCACAACACCACAGAATCGATCCCGAACATAATTCATCACATCCCAGGGGCAATAAATGTCAAAATCCCCAAAATGATAGCCATCATACCAATCTTTGACCTTTTCCCCGTCCTCTTCCCAACCGGAATCCTCCAGGATCTGATCTACATTTTCTTGGGTAAATCCGAAATATTCATTAAACCTCGCCCTCGATATCGTATCTGAGACCAGATTATTGGTCCCCGTGAAAATGCTCTCCTTGGAAATCCTCAGGCAGCCGGTGATAAGGGCAAATTGCAAGGACGAATTGTCTTTTAAGGCGGTACTCATCATGGTGCGGATAATCTCAAGCATCTGGCTGTAGTAGCCATGCTCGCTGGCCTTGGCCAAAGGAACATCATACTCATCTAAGAGAAGTATGGCCGGTTTTCCGTAATGTTCCTGCATCATTTTCAAAATCAGATAGATTCCCACCTTGCTGTCCGTTTCTGTTCCTGCCTGGTTCTTGATTCGAGCAAAAATATCCTTGTTGACCCTGCTGACTCTGCTGCTTTCTTCCAAATATTCATGTTCCAGACACAGTTGTGCCAGGATAAAGCGCAACATGCCATAAGCACTCTCAAAGCCTAGACCATCTACATCCTTCAGACTGAGAAACAAGGTGGGATATTGATTCATCCATCCTTGACACAGATTCTTGTCCTTCTCAATCTCCAAGCCCCGGAACAGCTGCCTGCTATCCTTACGAATATCGAAAAAATGGGCCAGCATGCTCATTCCCAAAGTCTTCCCAAAGCGGCGAGGCCGTGTGATCAGAGTTATCTCGGCAGGCTGTGTATGCAAGAATTCCGCAATTAAGGCCGTCTTGTCAATATAATAAAATCCATCCTTACGGATTTTCTCGAAATCAGAAATTCCTACTGGAAGCTTCAATTCCATGTCTGTCGCCCCCCTTCCGGTATCCTCCATATTTCTCAAACAGTTGTGGATTTTTTCTCTGTATTTGCTATAATAGGCGTAGGCAGATCGCTCCGCACTCTCATGCGGCTGCGCTCCAAAACCATTCTTATCATACCACGCCCGGCTCAAAAAGGCAATGAAGCCAGCCCGGGGCGAGAGAAAGAACAAGAGGGGAATATCAGAAAGGAAGTGTGCGATATGGTATACAAGACAAAAGGAACTTGCTCTCAGGAGATTTCCTTTGAGCTGGTAGACGGGAAGATTCATGACCTGCATTTCGTAGGAGGCTGCAACGGCAACCTGAAGGGGATCAGCGCCCTGACAGAGGGCATGGATGCAAAGGAAGCGATTCAGCGCCTGGAGGGTATCCGATGCGGATTCAAGAATACCTCCTGTCCGGATCAGCTGGCTCAGGCTCTCAAGCAAGCCCTGTAGATCTATGGCATATTTTACTACCATCCTCCAGCGCCAGGTGGATCAGGTCTGGCGCCGGAAAATCGAGGAGGCAGATGCCCAGATGCGTCTGCATGCAAGGGGCAAGGAGCTGCGGGATTATCTCAATGACCGCACCACCCTGTGCACGGTAGGCTACGTAATCCGACGCCATTTGCAAAAGCATTCTATCGGACTGCTGGAGCGGGTTGCCGGGCTCTGCGGGGAATCCTATGCCGACCTGACCAATAGTCTCAATGTTCCCTGGCCGGAAGTTTTCAACCAAACCCTGGCCCGGGAGCTCCATCTGATCTCGAAGAAGCAGGATATTGCCATATCCCGCACTACCTGGATGGCCTACCTTAGCGATACTCCGGCAAAAATGTATAAGGACACCCCCTTTAAGGTGGCTTATTCCCTCTATATGGACACGGAAACCACAGAAGATCTTCTGATGGCCTGTGGTCAGGATACCTATTGCTTTCGTAACCCTAATCATTTCATCTACTATTACTGTCAGAATCGTCCCACTGCCTATCACTGGAAGCATGCCCAGGATCTGTTGGCCCGTTACCAATCCTCTCTGACTTCTGAGTCCTATACGGCGGCGGATGCTTCTGTGGGTATGACCTTTCAGCTGCAGGACAATCTGAAGCTGCTCTTTGCCAATCCGGTTCCGGAGGATCAGGCAGATCAGGATTTGCTTCACTATATGCGGACCAATCAGAAGGAATTCTCTGGGCTGTCTCTGACCATACGCAAGGACTTTCTGCGCATGGCTGCCTATCTTGCCGTTCTCTACCCCACCTACACCAAAACCGTGAAACGGAAGAACCCCCGTACCGGGCTGTCGGAAGAGTTCTCTACGGATGTGCCGCTGACCCTGGCGGCAGATGGAATTCCCAAACTCAATGATCTGGTTCGAGCTCTCTTCAACACCGGAGGCTGGCTTCCCACCACGATAGGCAAGGGTATCTCCGATGGCCCCGATCCACAACAAGCTAACACAATCTCGCAACAGGTTCATGCGGTACCGCAACAGGTTCGCACTGCCCCACAACAAGTTCGCGCAGTCCCGCAACAGGTTCGCACTGCCTCCAGCATCAAGCGAAGAGCGGCAGCCGCCAATATTGAATATCGGCGGGCGCCTTTGAATGCAGAGAAGGATCGGCCCTTCCTAAGCTCCATCCAATACTTTGTGGACAGCTACTCCCACCATCTGGATGCCATTGAGCGCATCTATCGAAGGCCAGCCAACCCGGGAAGCGTCGAACGGCGAGATGTGATTCTCTTCACCTATTTCTTCATCCGTCGTTATCCGGAGCTACTGGAGAACGAAGACCAATATGGGGCCGAGCTAGATCGGCTGACCCAACTGTCCTATGGGGAGGAGGCCATCGACCAAACCATGGATGCCCTGATGGAGGCTCTCTACGACTTCACGCCCCAGGAATCGGAAAATGAGGCGGCAGATTACATTCGGCTCTTTAATTTGGTGCTAAAGCATTTTGACATGAAGCCCATGTACATGCCCAATCCCTGGGATCGCTTTCTCACCCTGAGCCTCTTTGCGGAGGATCCGGACTTTTTCACAGAAGCGGTCCTCTGGAATACCATCGAGGGCGAAAAGGAGGAGGAGTGCACAGCAATTCGCATCACCGTCACCGACCCCCTGGCGCCTCCCTCTGTACTTCTTCCCAACGGGATGCCCTCCTATAGCTACGCAGTCCTGCGCCGGGAACAGACCGGTGAACAGATCACCATCAACAAGACACGCTTCCTTTGGGGACGGCAGAGCAGGCGGCCGGATCTCCTCTTCCAGGATTATGGCTTCCAAACCGACCGGAAGACTATCTCCCGCTGCCATGCGGCTATCCTCTTCCTGAAGGGCGTCTTCTATCTGGCGGATATCAGTGGCCGCAAGGAAACCTGGCTCAACGGGAAGCACCTGCTGACCAGCAATCCGGAAGCCATCGCCGCCCAACCCTCCTGCGCGGACTATGCCTATCCCCTCAAGAACGGGGATCAGATCCGGCTGGGGGAGGAGGTCTTTACCTTCCTGCTTTGAAAGATCGGACTGCAGGTTCTGGCTCCGGACGGGAGGAGGATTGCTACAATAGCAGCAGTTCTTCTCCTTTTTGTATTCCATATTCCCCCAGCGTGTGATCGGGATCCAGGATTCCCTTGGCCTGCGCTCGACAGAGCAGCTCACCTTGGGAGGAAATATATCCTCCTCCGGAAATGTCTGCCAAAGCCTCTGCCAGCAGGGGAATCAGCTGACCCACCGGAAGGAAATCCGGCACGGACAAGTCATAGGTTTCTCCCAGCGCAGGTACACAAAGCGCAATCAATAATTTTTCCATATGTGGATTCTCACTCCCTTAGATAATGGGCATTTCATCGGGGTCGGTCTCTTCCTCCTTCTGGAGGCCGCAGGGCATAAAGAGGGGGTAGAAGGCATCTCTGTAATGCATCAGCAGGGAGCCGTACTTCTTCATGGGTTCTGTACGATTCGCGAATTCTGGCGGCAGGCTAGCCAGTCCCTGTTGATGAAAGCGGCCACCGAAGAAGAGCTGGAAGCCATCCGGATTGAAGGCCTGATAGGTGGGGTCTGTCCCAATGCGATGATCGTCGCCAGGGTAAAAGAAGGCGGTAAAATAGATACCCAGCCCTTTCCCCTTCTGATAGATTGTGGGCATGATCCCATTGCAGGACTCATCCCCGTAGGCACAGTAGTCCAGATAGCGTTCAAACAGAATCATCAAGGGCCTGCAAAGGTCTGAAACCGACCCTTGGGCCAGGTTCCTTCTGCGCTCTTTTATCTGGGCGGCCAGCAGTTCCCATACTTTCACACTGTCTTCCTTGGTGCTATCCAGGACTTGCAGGTCTGCCGGATATTGTTCCAGGAGAGGCCGAAGGGATTCTGTATCGAAAATGCTGTCTTTCGCGGCCTTGATCAGAACCAGATCCATGCGGTTCCAGGCATAGGCTTGAAGGAAATTGCCAAATAAAGCCTCCCGGGCCTCGGGATTGCCCAGATATACCGTAGTGCAGAAAAGCTGCTTGAGGGGCATGCAGATCTTCCGCTTGTCCCGGAGGGAATAGCCGATGGGGATCCGCCTTCCCTCCAGCCCCTCCAGGAAGTCCTGATAGGTTTGATCCTGGGAAAAGGCAGATATGCGTCGAGCTCTTTCCAACCCCTTGTATCTCTCGGCCAGCTCCCGGAGACTCTGCCGCAAGGCCTGAAGCCTCTCCTGCTCATTGCGGCCGGACTGGAAGCGAGCAGTCTGGAATTCCAGGGGTCTTCCCCCCACCAGGCACATGCCTCGTCCCTTCTGCGCAGCCGTCCGAATACTGCATTTTTCTCCCAAAATATCCTGATACTCAAACCGGTCCTTGGCCTGAATCCCAATTCCGGTGCCAATCTCCTGCTGAATCCTGACCAGCAACTCTGAGATTCTGGCACAGGTCAGGATGAACTTGATCCCATAGGTGGCGCCTGCCCTCAGATAATGATTCAGATTCATAGAAAGCTCCTGTCCTTCCTTCCAGTTCTGGAGCGCCGGGGCGGGATCTATAAGGACATAGATCAGGGGCAGCTGCCCAACCTGGCGGTAGGCCTCGAAGCTATTGACCTGCGCTGCCTGGAAAAGAGCCTTTCTTTCCTCTATCAGAGATTGGATCAACAGGAAGAGAGCCGAAATCTGACTTTCTTCCCCTTCCGTAAATACACCGCCGCAATGGGGCAGACAGTCAAAGACCTTCAGCAGCTTGCTGGAGAAGTCCAGAAGATAAAATTGCACCTGATCCGGGCCATAGAGACTGGCCAGGGAATAGAGGATGGTTTCCACCAGGGTGGACTTGCCGCCTCGGTTCTCTCCTGCAATTACCAGGTGGTGCAGGGCTTGGAAATCAAGCTCCAGGGGATATTGGCTCTGACTCTCCGGGTCATCTGCCATACCGATCACAGCCCTTATCCCAGTCCCCTTCCGGCAGGCCTCCTCCGAGAGATATTTCTCCCGGCAAGGTCTCTTCCCACAAGACTCCTCCGAGCGGTACCCCTTCCGCCAGTATTCCTCCGAGCAATATCCCTCCCGGCAATATCCTGCCAGAAGGTCTTGGAGGGATATCTGGCTGGGAAGGGGCTCCATCCAGAGATTTTTCTGCTTGATGCCCTCCCGGTGGGCTAAGTTGGACAGGTAACGTACAATGGCCACCAGCTGACTGGTCTCTGTCTCTCTTTTCTTCCTGGGGGGCTTAACCTGAAGGACCTTCCGTCCCATGTCGTCCAGAAAATCCACACTTTCATCCCGGTTGATCACCACGGTATCCTGGGGCTCATAGGGGGCTCCGCACCAGGCGGACTGCCCCAGGGCAAAGTACTCATTATAGCCCACCTGCAGATAGAACCGTCCGGTCTCCTTCAGCTGCGCTGCCTCCGGTCGGCGAAGCATCTCTTCCGAATCGCTTCGGGTCTGCACCTTCAGGCAGACACGAAAACGGCTGTTGCTGCTGATCTGGTCATTGACCACACCGGAGGGTTTTTGGGTAGCCAAAATCAGATGAATCCCCAGGCTTCGGCCGATGCGAGCCGCTGAAACCAGCTGTTCCATGAATTCCGGCTCCTGGGCCTTCAATTCTGCGAATTCATCCGAAATAATAATAAGATGGGGCATAGGCTGAGCCACCTTGCCATTTCGGTAGAGGCGCTGATAATCGTAGATATCCATGGTTCCTTCATTTCCGGCCTGTTTGATTTCCTGAAAGACCCGCTGCCTCCGTTTCAGCTCCGCCTGGATGGAGGCCAAGGACCGGCTGATGGCTGCTCCGTCCAGGTTGGTAATGGTTCCCGCCAGGTGGGGAAGGCGGATCCCGGCTGCCGGGTTATCGAAAGCTCCGGCCAGCCCTCCTCCCTTGTAGTCAATGAGAACAAAAGCAACCTCATCCGGATGGTAATTCACAGCCATAGACAAAATATAGGTGATCAAAAACTCCGACTTGCCGGATCCGGTGCTGCCTGCCACAAGGCCATGGGGGCCTTGATATTTTTCATGCAAATCCAGCTGGAACTGACTTCCGTCTGCGGCCAGTCCCAAAGGCGCTGCCAGAGACTTGCCCGGGTCATTTTCCGCCCACCGTTTCAGAGGATTCAGGTGCTCCACCCTCCCTACTCCGTAGAGCTCCAGGAAGGAGAGCATCCGGGGCAGGGTAAAGGCCCCCTCCTCCCTCCGCAGTCTGGTATTGGCCAGACGTCGAAGGCCGATGCAAGCCTGTTTCCTGTCATAATCATCCAGCTGAAAGCGGATATTTTGCCCCTTCTCTCCCTCCTTCAGATCCTGCAGGACATGAAAGCCATCCGGTCTCAGTTTGATCAGGGCCTGGGCTTCCTTGGGCACCTGGCGAAAGAAGGTAATCGTGGAAACGCAGCAATGCATCTCTTCCTTCCAGATGGTCTTCAGCACCTCCATGCTGTCGAGAATTCTCTTGCTGAAGGCGAAAATAAGGAAAAATGGATGATCCTTCAGACTTTTTTTCAATTCCTGGGGTTGCTCCAGCACCTCCTCCAACTCCCTGCGAATCCCCTCCCCGATCAGATAAGCCCCCGCCGTGTCCGTGGCAATATAGCGCAGACTTCGATCCTCTTCCCAGACATGGGGCAGATAACGAACCTCCGGTATCTGGCTTAGATCCTTTTCCTCCATCAGGAATACCATCTTGACCTCGTCATAGCTATGCTGCATGGCGGCCTGCAGGATCAGACATTTCAGCAAAGCCAGCCTGTCCCCGTAGCTGCCTATTACACTGCTGACCACATATTCCTGCAAAGGCAGGAGGATCGGAACATTTTCCAGCATAGCCTTCTGATCGGTCAGCTGATGCATCTCATTTTCCAGGAAATCCTCATCCAGGTTAAAACGCTCCTCCGGATATTCATACTCCCCCAGCAGGGGCATCTGGCCATGTCCCAGACGCAGACTCATGAAATCCGTCTCCACATTCCGGCGCTCCCACAGACGCTCTCCCTTCTCGGGGAACTGAAGAACCCGTGCCAGTTCCGGATAATTCCGGTTCAGAGCCTGCTCCTCCTTCTGACATTCCTCCTGAATCTCCTGGTATTTCCTTCTCAGATAAAGGCGATATTTCTTCACCCGGCGTTCCTCATATTCCGCCTTCTGCTTATCCGTATATTTCTGGGTCATCATGGGAAATAAGACCATGCTGAGCATGGAGACATAGCTTCCCCGCAACAGAGAGCTTCCCCCCATCACCATGGAACCGCCCATGCGCAGCAGGAGGGGAATCTGGTTGTCCTGTAAGGGCATGGGCGGCTCCTCAATCCGGATGGTCCCCGGATTCAAGGGCATTTTCCGTCGGGGAAGACGGTTGAAGGCCTCCTTCTCATCCCGGGAGGAGTCATTGTCCACCGGCAGAAATCTGCATCCTCTTCCTGCACCCGATTTTCCAGCGCCTTCCCCTCCCTGCTCGGAGGCGGAAGCTGACCCGAAAGGAAAAATAGGTACCAGGCTTCTGGGATTTACAATGACCCGATCATTGCCATCATTGATGGACAGGAAGTCGGTTCCCACCAGGATTCTCAGGCCCACAATATAGATCGAGTCCCCCAGAGACAAGTCCGCCTGAACCACCTTATGGGCATTGACGAAGACCCCATTGCCGCTGCCCTCGTCCCGAATCGACCATTGACCCTGTCGATAGCTCATAAGCGCATGATGACGGGAGACAAAGGATGCCGGGTAATAAATATCGCAATCCCCCCTTCGTCCAATGCTGATCTCCCCCTCTCCTTGCATCTGATAATTATGGAAAATCTTGCTGTCCCGATGGCAGGTCTCTACATACAGGACATAGCGTCTTCCGGCCTGCTCCAGACGAAAGGCTCCTTTCTCCCCCAGGCAAAGGGAAGCCCTCTGCCTGCCTTCCGGGTCCAGGATATAGCCCCCCTTCTCCAGTAAGACATGCCAGCATGACTGCCTGGCCTGAATAGAGAGAAAATTCACCGGACAAGCCCCCCTCTCGTCCCTGAACTCGTATTTTCCTTCCGCCTTCCCGGGAATCCAAAGGGTATAGAGTCTCCCTTCCTCCGTCATCAAAGCCAGGTGAAGACTTTCCGCATCACGCAAAGGGAAGGAATTGACTTCCGTCAATCCCTTCGCCCCTATCTCATCCTTCCATCGATCCGCCATATTGCCTCCTCCCCCCTCTATCCATCCTTTCTTTATTCCTGTATCTCCGTCATTGAGAAATACTCCAACAATTCGCTCATGGTCATATTTAGCTCTTCCATCGGGATATCGTCAGAAAGCATATCCCTCGACGCCTCAGCAATTTCCCACTTCATCGCGAGTATTACATTGTCCTGGTAAGCATAGACATCAGATAATGCTTCGCTTGCAGACATTCCACCCTGGCCCAAGGCTTCTGGCAAGGAATCGTCATCACCGTAGAGCATTCCGCCATGATAGGCATCCATGCCTGCCAAAGCCGAGAGAAATCCACCGGGCCTGACGTTATACC
>CAVJHW010000015.1:0-6503 GCA_963649395.1 Coriobacteriaceae bacterium
CGTGGTACAGATTAATCTCACATTAGACTGGGAGATAATGCCCCTGACAGACAAGTCAGCAGTCTGCAATTTCTGGTTGCAAAGATTCCAAACCTCCTCGGCGGTTTCTCCGTTCAGAACTCCTTCATAGCCGAAATAACGGCGCAATTCCAGGTGACTCCAATGATATAGGGGATTCCCGATGGCCTTGGAGAGAGTTTCCGCCCATTTTTGGAACTTTTCCCTTGGGTCGGCCTCTCCTGTGATGTAATGCTCCTCCACTCCATTGGACCGCATCAAACGCCACTTGTAGTGGTCTCCTCCCAGCCATACCTGGGTGATGTTCTCGAATTGGCGATTTTCCGCAATTTCCTGGGGGTTGATATGGCAGTGGTAATCTACAATCGGTGCCTTCTCGGCAAAGTCGTGGTAGAGACGAGAGGCAACAGGGGTGGAAAGTAGGAATTCCTTGTCAAGAAAAGCTTTCATAAAGTCCTCCTTAAAAATCTTCTGGTGTGGTATCTCGAAGAATGAGATCCGCAGAAACAATGGTTTTATCCGGCGCACTTTTCCCATTGAGCAGATTCATCAAGAGGGAAATGGCCGTATTGCACAGGTATTCCAGCCGATTGTCTATGCTGGTCAGCTCTGGTTCACAGCAAAGGGACAGCAGAGAGTTGTTATATCCGATGACGGACAGATCCTTCGGAATGGACAGACCGGCAAATTTGGCAAACTTGATGGCGCCAATCGCCAGCTCGTCATCGGAAGCGATGACGGAGTCAAAGGGCAGAGACTCTCTTACCTTGAGCAGCATGCGACTGACCTGGGAAATGGAACCGGTATACATCAGAATCTGTTCTTTGGAATAGGGAATCTCCGCCTCCTGAAGAGCTTTTTCGAAGCCTTCTTTTTTCCTGCGGCCGCTGAAGGTATCTGCCCGATAGAGAAAGAGGGGCCTTCGACAGCCTTTGTTTATCAGCCTTGCAAGGGCGTGGCAGACGGCCTCCCTATCATCGCAAAGAACATTATAGATATTAGGACCCTTTAATTGTCCATTCAATATAAGCAGGGGCACCTGGGAGGAAGCCCTGTAAAGATACTCATTTTTGGCCTTTGTCTTCTCGATGAAGTTGGAACCGATCAAAATCAGGGCGTCCACATGGCGGGAAAGAAGCATATCCATGCATTTTTCCTTTTGTTCCAGATCGTATCCGGTGCAGGCCAAGAGAGAGTCATATTGGTGGGCTCTAAGCCCCTGTTCCAGAAAGGCGATTCCACTTCCCAAGTAGGGGTCGGAGGAATCCGCACACAAAAGTCCCACTGTCTGCATGGTATTCAAGGTGAGTCCCCGGGCGAAGGCGTTGGGTTGGTAGTCTTCTTCCTGCATGACACTGAGCACCCTCTGGCGGGTTTTCTCACTGACGTTTTTACTCTTGTTCAGTACCCGTGATACGGTGGCTGTGGATACGCCTGCTTTTTGGGAAATGTCGTAGATATTCATTGCATCCCTCCCATAAAAATGTAAGCGATTACATGATTAGATTGTGAAGCTATGCCTGTATTATAAGACAAGATTCGGGAAAAATCAACAAAAACAATAAAAAATTATTGACAAAAAAAGAGGGCTGTGTAATTATAATTGTAAGCGGTTACAATTTGTGAAGGCTCTATCAAAGAAGGAGATGGAGGATTATGGATTATATCAAGATTCATCCCGATGATACAGTGGCGGTTGCCTTACGAAAACTTCCTGCGGGAAGACAATGTGTCATCGGTGGCGTCCCGGTTACTTTGACAGAAGATATTATGCAAGGACATAAGTTTGCTTTAAAAGCCATCCGGAAGGGGGAAAGGATCTTCAAATATGGCAATCCCATTGGCCTTGCCTCCAGGGATATTGAGGCAGGGGAATGGGTGCATACGCATAACCTGAGGACGGGTCTGGGGGAGCTTCTGACCTATCAATACCAGCCGGTAGGGTCTGCCCCGCAGGAGGTAGAGGATAAGGTCTATTTCCAGGGCTTTCGACGTTCCGGGGGAAAGGTTGGAATTCGAAACGAGATATGGATCATTCCCACGGTGGGTTGTGTCAATAATGTAGCTACAGCGATCGAGAGAAAGGCAGCCGGTCTGGTAGGGGGAAGTCTGGAGGCCGTATGTGCCTTTCCCCATCCTTATGGATGCTCCCAGATGGGAGAGGACCAGGAGAATACCCGAAGGATTCTTGCTGACCTGGTGAATCATCCCAATGCGGGGGGAGTGCTGGTATTGGGCCTGGGCTGTGAGAACAGTGGAATTGAAGAATTGAAGAAGTACATTGGAGCCTATGATGAAAAAAGGGTCCGCTTCCTGGTCGCCCAGGAATCCCAGGATGAAGTTCAGGATGCCCTGACAATTCTAGGAGAGCTGGCGGAATATGTAAAGGAATTCCGCCGGGAACCCATCTGCTGCAGCGAGTTGATTGTAGGAATGAAGTGTGGCGGTTCCGACGGGCTGTCAGGAATCACGGCAAATCCTGTGGTAGGCCTCTTTTCCGACCTTCTTATAGCCAGGGGAGGAACTACCATTTTGACAGAGGTTCCGGAGATGTTTGGGGCAGAAACCCTGCTGATGAATCGCTGTGCGAATGAAGAATTATTCGAGAAAACCGTGGATTTGATCAACAATTTCAAGAATTATTTCACCAGCCATAAGCAAACCATCTATGAGAATCCCTCTCCCGGCAATAAGAAGGGGGGCATATCTACCCTGGAGGACAAGTCCCTGGGCTGTGTGCAAAAGAGCGGCAGCGCCTCCGTGAAGGGCGTATTGGAGTATGGGAAAAGAGTCTGTGAGAGGGGGCTGAACCTCTTAAGCGCACCGGGAAATGACCTGGTGGCCTCCACGGCATTGGCTGCCAGCGGCGCCCACCTGGTATTATTTACCACAGGGAGAGGAACTCCCTTTGGGGCACCGGTGCCCACGGTGAAGATATCTACCAATTCAGGTCTGAGTGAGAGAAAGAACAATTGGATTGACTTTAATTGCGGGGTGGCGGTGGAGGATAGTACCCTGGAAGAAACAGCAGGAAGGCTGTTTTCCTATGTGATGGATGTGGCATCCGGAAGTCGGGTAAAGACGGAAAAACTGGGATACCACGATATGGCGATTTTCAAACAGGGGGTCACTCTTTAAGAGATAACCCTGCCGAAGATCCGGGCAGGAACTCTATCCGGCAGGATTTTTTTAGAAAAGAATTCGCTGGGACATAACTCTTTTCACGAGAAAGGATGAGACGAAGATGAAGAAACTGTGTTACAAGACATTGGAAGAGCAGGGCTATGAGGGATATTTGCTGAAGGAGGCTCCGGAGCGGATGCTGCAGTTCGGGGAAGGGAATTTCCTGCGAGCCTTTGTAGATTATTGGGTAGATCTGATGAATGAGCGGGCAAACTTCAATAGCAAGGTGGTATTATGCCAGCCGATTGCACCAGGTTTGGCAGATAAGATCAATGAGCAGGAGGGACTCTATACCCTCTTTCTCCGGGGCTTCGAGAATGGGGAGAAGGTCAATGCCAAACGGGTCATTTCCAGTGTCAGCCGCTGCCTGAATCCCTACCAGGACTATGATAAGGTTTTGGAATGTGCGCAGAATCCGGATCTTCGCTTCATCAGCTGCAATACCACGGAGGCAGGAATTGTCTATGACCCCTCCTGTCAGTTCGAGGATACTCCGGCCAACAGTTTTCCGGGAAAACTGACCCAATTCCTCTATGAGAGATTCCGATATTTCGGTCAGGAAAAGGGCAAGGGATTCATTATCCTTTCCTGTGAATTGATCGATGACAACGGAAAAGAGCTGGAAAAATGCCTTCTGCAATATGTGGACCAGTGGAAGCTGGGAGATGAGTTCAAGAGCTGGGTGAAGGAAGAGAATATTTTCTGTTCTACCCTGGTGGATCGCATCGTGACAGGTTATCCCAGGGCAGAGGCAGAGGAAATCTGTCAGAAGCTGGGCTATGAGGACAATCTGCTGGATACGGCAGAGGTGTTTGGCTTCTGGGTGATCGAAGGGCCTGACAGTCTGAAGGAAGAGCTGCCCTTCCAAAAAGCTGGCCTGCCGGTTATCATCTGTGGGGATCATAAGCCCTACAAGCAGAGAAAGGTGCGTATTCTCAACGGAGCCCATACCTCCATGGTACTGGGAGCTTATCTGGCCGGCCAGAATATCGTGCGAGACTGTATGAATGATGAGGTCATCAGTGGCTTCATGAACAAGACGATTTATGAGGAAATCATCCCTACCTTGACCCTTCCCAGGGAGGAATTGGAGGAGTTTGCGGCAGCAGTGAGGGAACGCTTCAACAATCCCTTTGTGGATCATGCCCTCCTGTCGATTGCTTTGAATTCCACTGCCAAATGGAAGGCCCGTGTCATGCCCTCTTTGAAGGGATATGTGGAGCGCTTCCACAAGGTTCCTACCTGCATCGCTGCCTCCCTGGCCTTTTATATCCAATTTTATGCCGGACAGGAGATGGTGGATGGCCAGCTCCTGGGCAGAAGAGGGGACAATACCTATACAATCCAGGACGATGCGTCTGTTTTGCAATTTTACTATGAGCACAAGGGGGCAGATGCAGAGACTTTGACTCGGGATGTTTTGGCCAATGAATCCTTCTGGGGGGAGGATTTGACCAGGATTCCGGGACTGGTAGAGATGGTGACCTGTGATCTGAATATGATTCGGGACCAGGGAGCTTATGAGCTTATGAAAAGCTGTCAATAAACATCCGGGGCATTCCCGGCGGCCTGGGGGCCTTGGTGGTGAAAGGGTTTGACAAGCGGGCGCTTTCCGTATAAAGTATTGATTGGAACATGGCAAAAGTACATTCTTTTATTCTTATATCAGGGAGGTGCCCCCTTGGCACAGAAAAAGGTAACATTAAAGGAGATTGCCCAGCGCACCCATGTGTCACTGGGTACGGTTCACCGTGCAATCTACGGGAAAAGTGGCATCAGCGAGGAGACGCGGAAAAGAGTTCTGGAAGAGGTGGCGCGATCCAATTATCAGGTGGACGAGGCAGCATCCGTCTTAAAGAGGGGTGCGAAGAATGTGGTAGTGGTATTACCCAAAGCCCAGGATGAGGATCGCTTTTATTTTAGGGGGATCTGGAGAGGCATCCGCAAGGCGGCTCAGGAGATGGAGCAGTATAAGATTTATTTTCGCCTGGTGGAATCCGAATACCCCTTGAGCCAGATGTGGCGGAAGCTGGAGCAGGTATATGATGATATGCTGGAGGAAATGGATGGATTGATCACCATCGCAGACAGTGAAAAGACCAATCTGTGGATCAGCCGCTTCGATAAGAGAGGGATCCCTACCATTCTGGTATCCAGCTATTATAGGGAAAAGGGTGCCGCAGTAAGCTGCATCAAGGTCAATCATGAGCATTGCGGCCGGTTGGCGGCGGAATTCATGCATTACGGATTGAAGGATGCGAAGGGAAAGATCCTGGTCCTGTGCGGTGACAGCCAGATCTACAGTAATCGTGTCTTTGCCGAGAGCTTCACCAGCCAGATGCAGGGCCTTGGTCACGAGGTTGTTCAGGTGGAAGGTTTTGGGAGGGAGAATATTGAAGAGGAATGTTCTCGACATTTGCAAGATAAGAACATTCAGGCAATCTTCGCCAGTAATGCCAGAAATACCTATGGAATCTGTAAAATGCTGGAGGAAAGAGGTATTGGGAAGGACCTGCTGGTAGTAGGAGTGGATATCTTTGAGGAGCTGCAGCCCTACTATGAGAATGGCATTCTCAATGCAGTTATTTTCCAGCATCATAGGGAGCAGGGCATCCATGCAGTCAATCGAATGCACGAATGCCTCAGCAAGGGAATCCGGGAGCAGGAGGATGAAATATTGCCGCCGGTGCTTTTGCTTAGGAGCAATTATCAATATTATCTGTAGTAATCAGGGCGCAAATCAAGCACCATGTAGATCCGAATAGGACGCATGGTGCTTTTGCTATGTCGGAGAAGAGGAGAGAGACATCCCCTTCCAAGAATTAATGGTAAAAATATACAAAAATGACAGAGAAATTTCTTATAAAATAGACAAAGAATAAATAATCTGTTGACAAATATCGGCGAAAGTGTCATAATGGCCTCAATGAGAAAACGTTTCCGCAAACGTTTGAAGTAACGATTGCAGAAAATGTTTCCCGGAGGAAGGAGGGTAGACTCAGATTGGCACAGAGAATGACGATAAAGGACATAGCGCAGAGAACGGGAACGTCTGTGACTTCCGTCCATAGAGCCCTGTATGGAAGCAAGGGAATCAGCGAAGGCCTGCGTACCAGGATTCTGGCTGAGGTGGAAAAAAGCAATTACAGGATGGATGAGGCAGCGTCTCTTTTGCGGAGAGGTCAGTTGCATATTACCGTATTACTTCCTAAACCGGTGGGGCAGGAGCGTTTTTACTATAAGGGTCTCTGGGGCGGCATTTATCGAGGCGCCGAGGAGATCTGTAAGAATAAGGTGAAGGT
>CAVJHW010000015.1:6513-28629 GCA_963649395.1 Coriobacteriaceae bacterium
GTTGCATGGAATCCTCCAGCTCTGATATGGGACATTTAGCTGTTAATGTGATGGAATTTCTCTTAGAGCAAAGAAGCGGGACCCTTGTCCTGGTCAATGGACCGGAACACAGGCTTAGTTATCGCCTGTATGAGAAGGCAGTTAGGGAAAAGCTGGAAGAGATTCGTCCGGATTTGGATATACAGGTGATTAACGGATATGAAGAAGAGGCAGGAAGGCAAGCATTGAGCCGTTTATTGGCAGCGGGCCATGTCAGGGGCATTATTGCATCCTGCGCAAGAGCAACCTATTGGGTCTGCGATGCCATAGATCAGGGATCGAGCGAGACCCGGCCACCGGTGGTGGGGACGGATGTTTTCGAGGAATTGGCCCCCTTTTTTGACAGGGGAATCCTCAAGGCTACCATCTATCAATCCCATCGCGAGCATGGGGAGAGGGCGCTGGAATACCTCTATGAAAATCTCAAAAACCCCTATATGCAGCAGGAAGAGAGGCAGCTGGCGACCCTTAGCGTTGTGATGAGGGAAAACTATAAGTATTTTTTATAAAGATCCATGCCCTCTGAGGGCGGTGGTATCAGGAACAGAAGCGGATGTTTACAGCGATAGGGGAATATCCCTAAGCTTCCCTCTTGGGGGAGCTGCTGTGAATGATATAAGACATAGGAAAAGGGAGGTAACAGGTATGAAAGCAAAATGGTCAAAGAAGGTATTGGCTGCTGCATTGGTGGGCACGATGGGAGCTGCCATGTTGGCGGGCTGCGGAGGAAGCGCAAGCTCATCCTCTGCGGATTCCTCTAAGAGCGGGAGCACCAGCGGGGCTTCCGATGCCAATTCACAAGCAGCCTCTTCGGGTGAAAACGCGGAGTTGAAGGTTACCGTGCAGGCCTGGATGATGGGCAAATATGACTTTGAAGGAGCGAAAGAGAGCTTTGAAACCAATCATCCCGGAGTAACCGTAACCTACAATCAGGTGGATAACGTGGACGTAACCACTTCCATGCTGGAGTGGTCTCAGGGAAGAACCAGCTGTGATATTGCAATTGGAGGGGATCGCTCTCAGACCGTATCTTATGCAGCGAATGACTATATTGTGGAATTCACAGAGGAAAATTTCTTCAATGGGGATTTCACCAAGGATAAGTTCTATGAGACTTTCCTGGAGAATGGAAATATCGAGGGCAAGCAGTTTATGATCCCCCTGCTGGGAGAGGTTGTAGGTATTGTTTGCAACAAGGATATGATGGATGAGGCAGGTCTCTTGGATGAAAATGGTGAGATTGTTCCCGCCAAGACCTGGGATGAGCTGTATGAATATGCCAAGAAGCTGACCAAGGACGGCCAGACAGGACTGGGCATCGACTGGGGCTCTAACATGATGCTCTATACTTATGAGGCCTGCCTGAATGGTGTGGCCGGAAGCATCTTCAAGGAGGACGGCACAACCCTTGAATTTACAGGCGATGATGTGGCCAGTGTTCTGGAAGTATGGAAGAAGCTGGTAGACGATGGATATACCACCACGGATGTATTTGCAGATATGGATGCCAACCGCACCCAGTTCAAATCCGGCCAGCTGGCTCTTCACCTGGCTCCTGCTTCCCGCTGGATCGAGGCATCGGCAGAGGACGTGCTGGGGGAGGATGCGGTAGGTGTTATGCCGGTACCCGGAACAGACAAGAATGGTTCTATCAACTACATCCATGGTATTGTCATTCCCAAGGTATCCAAGAATCAGGAACTGGCCATTCAGTTCATCAAGGAAGAGCTCTTAAAGGACAGCTTCCAGCAGGGAGCTATCAATGCCTATGGTAAGATGTCCCCGCTGAAATCACACTATGAGAATCTGGACAATCCCTATTGGCCCACCGTTCTTGGCTTTACAGAGAATGCGGTTACCTCTCCTCTCTATAAGGATATGACCAAGCTGGATCAATATATCCAGACAGAGATGCAGGAGTACCTGACCGGCAGAGCTACGCTGGAAGACTTCCAGGGAAATATGGATCAATATATCTCAGAGCTTGACCTAAGCACCGGTATGTAGAGGAAAGTTTAAGTATGAAAATGAGCTACCGAAAAAAACATATGTTAGCAGGTTATGCATTTGCTGCGCCTGGTATGATCTTTGCTATTCTCTATATGGGATATCCATTGGTGCGCTCCTTTTATCTGAGCTTCACCAATTATAATTTTGCATTTGATAAAAATCCCATCTTCTGTGGATTTGCGAACTATGCCAAGATGTTCAAGGATAGCTATTTTCTGGCTTCTTTGAAGAATACTGCCGTATTCTCTTTGGCCTTCTTCCCCTTATTGATGATTCTGTCTTTGCTGATCGCCCTGCTGCTGCATAAGGGCATTAAGGGATCCGGAGTCTATCGTACCTGTATTTTCATGGCTATGGTAGTGCCCCTTTCCCTGACCGGTATTATCTTTCAATGGATCTTCAACAATCAGTACGGTCTCCTGAACTCGGTATTGGATCAGGTATTTGGCCTGTCCTCCTGGACCCATAACTGGCTGGGAGAAGGCAAATGGGCCATGGTCAGCATCGTTGTGGTCAGCCTGTGGAAGAACATGGGCATGCTGGTGATCCTGTTTATGGCAGGCTTGGCAGGTATTCCGGAGGATATCATTGAATCTGCCAAGATTGACGGGGCAAGCGGCTTTAAGACCACCTTATTCATTGTGCTTCCGAACCTGAAGGAGAGCTATGTCATCTGTGGCTTATGGGCGATTATCCAATCGGTAAAGGTGTTTGAGCAGCCCTTTGTCATGACCAATGGAGGTCCCGGTACATCCACCCTGGTTCTCTATCAATATACCTGGCAAAATGCATTTAAGCATTATGAGATGGGTTATGCGTCTGCTATTGCTTACTTTATGGGGGTCATTATTCTGGTCTTCTCGTTGATCAATATCTATCTCAACCGGGACAAGGATTCGGACGAAGCCAGACATAGGAGAAACAGGGTGAGGAAGCCCAAAAAAGTAAGGGGGGCAGGCAAGGCATGAAAAAGAAAAGCGTTTCAAGAATTATTGTAGGCATCATTCTTGCCCTGATTGCTTTTATCTGGGTGATTCCCTTCCTTTGGACCCTGCTGACCTCCTTGAAGGATAACAGCGAAATCTATACGGATGTATTGAAGGTATTCCCCAGCCACCTGTATTTTGGCCATTATGCGTCGATTTTTACCAAGCTGGGCAATTTCTTCAAGTATTTCAGAAATTCTGTTATTGTGTCCTTCTGGAGTGTCTTATTTAACGTGCTCTTCGCAGCTACCCTGGGATATTCTTTTGCAAAGTTCAAGTATTACGGAAGGGGAATCTTCTTTGGATTTGTCCTCCTGGTTATTACCCTGCCCTACGTTATCTATCTGATTCCGATCTACATTATGCAGTCCAGGATGAACATCATAGATACCAGACTGGGTTTGATCCTGCCTTATATTGCTACCAACCTTCCCATGTCTGTTTTCATCATGCGTGGCCAGTTTAACGGAATTCCCAATGAAATGATGGAAGCAGCGCGAATCGATGGAGCCAACCAATGGCAGACCTTTTCCAAGGTCATGCTTCCGGTGGTCAAGCCTGGTATCGCTACCGTAATCATTATGACCTTTATTACGGTCTGGGGTGAATTCACCTACGCAAGAACCCTGTCCGTCACGGCGGATTCCCAGACATTGGCGGTGGGAATTACCTTCTTGAGAGACGAGGCGGCCTCCTGGCAATATGGAACATTGACGGCTACGATTATTCTGTCCCTGATCCCGGTTATGATTATCTTCCTGAGCATGCAGAAATATTTCGTGAAAGGAATTATGGCTGGTGCGGTGAAAGGCTAATGGGCAGATAGAAGGAGAACTAACATGGGAGATGTGAAATTTGACACGAGTCTGAGGGATTCTCAGGGAACGGAAGTGAGTCCCATTGCACCGGAAAACTTTGACTTTGATGCCTATGAAGCCTATGAGGCAGCCTTACATGAGAGAAATAAGGCCTTTGTGGAGGCAAAAAGCGGATTGCTGGTATATCGAAGAGTGAGAGCCAATGGGGTATTCTACGATAAATGCCGGGATTACAAGGAATCTCTGGCTCTGCAGCTGGGGGCCTTGCAAACCAGTATGCCCTTTGAGGCGGATATTGCCAATTTTCTGGAACCCTGGTACGGGATCGGATATATTGCCTCCAGCTTTGGGGCCCAATATCGGTGGCTGCCCTCTCAGGCTCCCAGTGTAGAAGGAATCTTTTCCTCTGCCCAGGAGATTCTGGATGCGGATTATGTGCCCATTGCTCAGACGCCGGAGGGAAAGCATCAGCTGGAAATGATTGAGTATTTCATGGACAAGACCAAGGGCAAGGTCCCGGTTTCCTTTGGGGACCTTCAGTCCCCTTTGAATATGCTGGGATTTCTCCTGCCCATCACGGATCTGTTTATGGAGGCTTACGAGGATCCGGAAGGTCTGAAGGCGGCCGGAGAGCTTTGCGGCAGTCTCTTGATTGATTTTATGAAGGAGCAAAAGAAGCTGATTGGAGATGCTCTTGCCAGTCCGGGACATGGATTTGCCAGCAGTAGAGCCTTTACCGGTGCCGGCCTCAGCGATGATAACTCCATCATGATCAGCGAGGAGACCTATGATGAACTCTTCAAGGAGACGGATGAGAGGATCGGTGACGAATTCGGAGGATTTGTCTATCATTCCTGCGGAGATTGGGAGAAGAAGATCCCCATGGTAAAAAGCTATCGTAATATTGTCTGCGCAGATGGGGCCTTTACCATAGAGACAGATCCTAAGCCCAACAATCCGGCAGCCTTTGCCGATGAATTTGCAGGCTCCGGTATCGTATTGAATGCCCGGGCAGTGGGAAATGCAGAAAACAGCTATGAGGCCTTCCGCCAGTTGTGGCGTCCCAACCAAAAGTTGATCTGTGTCACCTACTGTAAGACTCCGGAGGAACAGAAAATTCTATATGATAGATTACATGAAATGGAGAAGTCCCTATGATGAAGTACGACATTACCTTCCACCCCTCCTGGTGGCATGAAAATGCAGGGATTCATTTTACCCAGGACTTTTTCGACGATCCGGAATATCGCATGGAATGTGACATCCGGATGAGAAAGGCATTGTACGATCATTTTGGCCAATATGGGATTGGCGAAAAGGAGCCCAAGGCACGGCCCCTCCTGGGGACCGATCTCCTGGCTGCAGGCTATCTCCTGTCTGAGATTATGGGCTGTAAGATTCGCTATCAGGAGGATAATTCGCCCCAGGTGGAGTGCATGGAGCTGGATGAGGATGCGATAGAGGATATCGAGATTCCCAATCTGGAACAAAGCCAGGTTTGGAGCCGAACCCAGCGGCAGATAGACTATCTTGAGGAAAAATTCGGAAGAGTGGAGCCCTATGTCAATCTCATGGGCATCCAAAATGTTGCCATGGACTTGATGGGTCAGGAGCTGATGATCTCTTATTACAGCGCCCCGGAGGAAGTTTCTTCCTGTCTGGAGAAGATCACCCGCCTTTCTATCGAGGTAGGGAAGCGCTTCAAGGCCCTGTCTGCGGATATTTCCGGCGGTGTTACGGCCATTGTAAGGCAGACAAGACCGGAGGTTTATCTGACCTCCAACTGTTCCGTGGAAATGATTTCCAATGAATTGTATGAGACCTTCCTTTTGAAATATGACCAAATGCTGGCAGATGAATTCGGGTCTTTTGGAGTTCATCATTGCGGCAAGACCATGGAACATGTGGTGGAAGGTTATGCAAAGCTTCGTGGACTGGAATTTGCAGAGGTGGGGGCCTTCTCCGATCTGAAGACCGTGCGAAGCAAGCTTCCAGGGGTTTTCTTAAATGCCAGGTATAGCCCGGTGCGTCTGATGAATGCCTCGGAATCTGAGATTATGGAAGAAGTGGATGCCCTGGTGCAAAACGGGCAGGAGAAGGGACAGCGGATCTCCGTATCCTGTGTAGGAATTGACAACCATGTTTCTGACCAGCAGATTCATTATTTTCTGGAGGCCTGCCGCAGGGCAGGAGAGAAGCTGGAGAGGTAGGGAAATGCTATGCTGACCTATGAACTAAGGAATCACAGTGGATTTGATGTCATTCATAACAGCACATCCTGGAGAATTGCCCTTCACGCCTATGATGCAGAGGTAAATGGCCTGGAGTCCCTTAAGAATTGGGGATTCCACAGGGATTCCCAGGAGGGCTTTGTCCTGCTGAAGGGAGCTGCCTGGCTCCTTGTCTTGGAGGAGTCCGGAGATGACCAGGTGGGGACAGAAGAGACAGCAGACGGATGGAAGCTGTATCATCTGGAACCGGAAAGATTATATGTGGTTCAGCCGGGGGAAGGTCATGCCATTGTCTTGAAAGAAGACAGTGAGGTCTTGATCATTGAGAATCGGGATATGAGTCAGACTGATAGCCGAGCCATCCGGCAGGATGTTCAAATGGCTGTGAAGAAGGAGATAGGAGGCTGCTAGAGTCATGTTTCGTGAGAACAGCAGATTGATGCAATTCCTGGGAAGAGTGACGGATCTTGTGATCCTGAACCTGTGCTTCATCGCAAGCTGCCTGCCGGTCATCACGGCAGGCGCAGGCTTGACGGCCCTTTATTCCATCAGTTTGAAGATGGTGCGCAAGGAAGAGGGTTACATCTTCAAGGATTTTTGGCGATCCTTTAAAAGCAACTTCAAGATAAGCACCCTCCTTTGGCTGCTGTTTTTGGTGGTTGGACTTGTACTCTATGTGGATTACAAGGTGATTCCCGCCATGCCGTCAGATATTTCCAAAGTATTTCGCGTTGCCTTGATCCTTCTGCTCTTTCTCTATTTCCTGATGATGACCTATGTTTTCCCTTATATAGCCAGATTCGAGGACAAGCCCAAGGTTGTTCTGAAAAATTCTTTCCTGATGGGGGCCTCCCATGTCGGATATAGCCTCCTGATGATGGCAATTTCAGTGGCAGCTATAGTCCTTACGATCTACAACTTGACCTCTCTGCTGATCATGGTATTTTTGTGGATTCTATTGGGTTTCTCCCTCATAAGCCTTGTGAATGCATACTTTCTCCGTAAAATCTTCGAAAAGTACGAACCCAACAAGAACTTCCGAGAGGAAGAATAATACAAATGTCAAGGTTACTTACTTAACACATCCAGCATTTCAGCTGGCGTTACAATGAACTTCTTGACAGGATAATGTTTCAGATTGCCTGTGACAAGGTAGGCGTTATCCGCTTGCTTTTCCATTGCAACTTCATAAAAAATAAGATCGTCCATGTCAATCAGAATTTCTCCGGTGGGACTTGGTGTAACCTCCACGCCATATTGACGGATTGCCTCTATTACTGTGTGTATTGTTTCGGCTTTCAAGTGAAACTTTTTTCTGCTCAGTACTTCCTCGTATTCCGATAGAATACTCTCATGATAAATTGGAATGATGTCTCCGGTAAACATGGCACGGAATACCTGTCTTGGCGGAGATTCAGGATTCTTTGTGATCAATGCGGACACAATGACATTTGTATCGACAACAGCATAGCATTTCATTGTTTCCTCTTCTTTCTGGCTGCGCGTACGTCTGCAATCTCTGCATTGATTTCATCCAAGGTCATTTCGGGGGCTTCAGCTGCCTCCTCAAACATGGAATCCACAGCCTTTAATGCCTCTGAGCGTGTTACAACATCCTTAGGTAAGGTTGTGTCAAAGGGAATCCCTCGTACCATCTTGCTTCTGACAAGAAACATTCGAATCGCAGTCGGAAGGTCCATACCGAGTGATTCATAGATTTCAGTTACTTCTTGCTTCAATTCTTTATCAACTCTAGCCTGGACCAGGATTTGATCTGCCATAATAATCCCTCACTTTCGCATGTGTTTTTCATATGCTTGTATGTGTTATTATGTATATTATACATGATACAAAGGGAAATACAAGAAGAAAATGCTGGCTTTGAAAGCAACGACGATCAGCCGGGCTGAGGGCATGCTTATGATGCGGCACTAGTCCATTTAGGGAAGAGGATTTCCACCGGCCTTCATCCACAGGGTCATATCCCGCAGGGTATCTTCCGCCGGTCGGGGCCGGTAGCCGAAGCATTGGCTGGCAGCTTGGTGGCTGAAGCGGCTGTTGGAAGACAGGACGGAGATGGAATAAGGGGTGAAATACAGGGGCTTCTTCCTCATCAGGCAGTATTTCTCATAACAGAGGGAGACTAACCTGGCCCAGGACAGGGGCAGGAAGAGGGTGGGAAAGACAGAGGGGCGCTTCTGCTGGGCAGTTTCCGCCACCATTTCTAAAATTTGACGTATGGTTAAGTAGTGGCCGGACAGGATGTAGCCTTGTCCGGCTTTTCCTTGCTGCGCACAATCCAGAATGCCCCGAGCCACATCCCGCACGTCGACAAAATCATAACCGCCCTTTACGGCAAAGGGCAGACGGCCGGACAGAAATCGTTGGATCATACCGGTAAAGATGCCGCCGGTTACGTCTCCGGGACCGATGAGACCGGAGGGAAATACCACGCAGGCATTCAGGCCTTTTTGGACGGCCCGGCCCACCAGATTGGTAGCCATGGCCTTGCTTTTGGCATAGGCGCCCCTTACCAGGTCAGGGGAAAGATGAGAGGCTTCTGTGATGATGGTGCCCTTGGGTTTTTCGGGAATAGCATGAACGGAGCTGACGTAGATCAAACGCCCCACGGAATGCCGAAGGCATTGACGGAGCACCCGTTTGGTGCCGCCTACATTGACGGGATAAAGCTTTTCCCCGGGACGGGAGGCAACGGAGACAATGCCTGCACAGTGAATCACGCAGGTTTTGTGGT
Organism: Coriobacteriaceae bacterium; assembly: GCA_963649395.1. GTDB lineage: Bacteria > Bacillota > Clostridia > Lachnospirales > Lachnospiraceae > Scatomonas. Next base: position 15,353 of record CAVJHW010000015.1, read on the forward strand.
CGGCCAGAGAAAAGAAGGCGGCCAGGGATGTCTCGTCACATACATCGCCTGAGACAACCTGCACCTGGGTGGGCAGCAGATAGAATCCCAGATCCCCGGGCTGCACCAGGGCATGCACCGTGGCTCCCTGCCTCAGTAATTCCGTCGTCACTGCCCGTCCCAGAAAACCGCTGGCTCCTGTTACCAGATATCTGTCAAACATAGACAATCCTCCTTTCCATGCCGTATGTGAAGCCTCATGGCGGCTGTCGCCGCCGGGGGTTACTTTTAGTATACAGAAAAAGAGCAGGACTCTCAACCGCCACTGCTAAGTCAAATGTAAGATAGACAACAGACCTAAGAGAGTTGTTAAAATAAGGGGAAAAAGGGCTGAAAACAAATAAACTGAGGGCTTGCAAAATATCGTCAAGACTGTTACAATGTTATCAGTTGATAATGAAACTCATGGATCGTTGGTGCAAGTGCAAGGTTACGAGGCCTTTTTCCCTCCCATCGGACGTGAGTTGTGATGGATTGAGAGATATGAAGGAGATGTTGCGGTTGAGAACGAGAAATGAAGAGCAATACCAGGCCAAGAGGACGGCTATGATGGAGAAGGCATTTGCCTGCTATGCGGAGCATGGCTTGAATGGAGTGGGAATACGGGGGCTGGGCCAGGCCTGTGGCTGTAAGTCGGCTTCCCTGTATGAGTATTTTGAGGATTTGGATGACCTGATCCTGTCTGCCACTGCCCATTGCATGGAGAAGGTGGTGAATGACTACCGGGACAGAGCGCCCTCCAATCCCAAGGATCTTGCCCGCTTTTTGGAGGAGATGCCCTATTGGATGGCGGAGAAGTACGGGAAGACTCTTCGCCTGATGTACCAGGTCTATACCCATCCCAAATATCTGGAGGCGGGGAAGAAGTTTTTTGCAGATTTAAATGTCAGATATACGGCTTATGCCAAGACCCTGGAGAAGAAGATCGGCGTTCCCTATACCGTTATCACGCCGCAGATTTTTGCCTTTGTCCGCCTCAGCGTTCACTATGCCATGTTCGGCAATGAGGAGGAGCTCCAGGCCCGGATGGCGGTGCTGAAACAGAGCACAGGGCTCCTTGTAGATAAGTACAGAATCCCCCCGGAAGCCAGCTGAATTTTTGGTCAAGTTTGACTTTGTCAAAAGGGGGAAAAAAGTGTAGAATAGGGGTGAAATCGAAAACAGGCGCCAAGAATAAGGAGGCAGTTTCAATGAAGTTTTTTGTGGATACAGCCAACATTGAGGACATTAAAAAGGCCAATGATATGGGAGTGATCTGTGGTGTCACAACGAATCCTTCCCTGATCGCCAAGGAGGGACGGGATTTCAAAGAAGTGATCAAGGAAATCACCGAGATTGTGGACGGTCCCATCAGCGGAGAGGTGAAGGCCACTACCGTGGATGCGGAGGGAATGATCCGGGAGGGCAGAGAGATCGCTGCGATTCATAAGAATATGGTCGTGAAGATCCCCATGACGGTCGAAGGACTGAAGGCTGTCAAAGTGCTTTCTTCCGAGGGTATTAAAACCAATGTAACCTTGGTATTTTCCGTGAATCAAGCCTTGCTGGCTGCCAGAGCCGGCGCCACCTATGTGTCTCCTTTCTTGGGCAGATTGGATGATATCAACGAGTGTGGGGCGGACCTGATCGCTGATATCTGTCAGGCCTTCAGCATGGGAGATATTGACACGCAGATTATTGCAGCCAGCATCCGCAATACCATTCATGTAAGGGATTGCGCATTGGCAGGGGCTGATATCGCAACCGTGCCCTATAAGATTATCGAACAGATGGTTCGCCATCCCCTGACGGAGGCGGGGATTGCCAAGTTCCAGGCAGATTATAAGGCTGTATTTGGCGAATAAAGTTGATTATGATGAAGGAAAGGGACTGCAGTAGGAGAGACTGCAGTCCCTTTTTGATGGGCCGGGCGGCAGGCCTTTCTCCGGGGTGCAAGTCCCGAATCCGCCCGGCAGCGGGGAAGGATAGAATTTTAATGCAGCCTATTGACAGGGGAAGCACTGCACTATATAATATAACAGTGCTATATAGCATTGTTATATTTTTGAAAAGGAGGACTGCCGTGTCAGTCAAGGCGGACAAGACAAGAGAAAACATACTGGGCACAGCCCAAAAGCACTTTCTAAAGTATGGGCTTGACGGAGCATCCCTTCGGAATATTGTAAAGGACGCAGGCCTTACCACCGGCGCTTTCTACAAGTATTTTCCGACCAAGGAAAGCTTGTTCGATGCGCTTATCGATCCATATATAGAGCACATTTATCAAATTTACGATGATGTGCTGGCGGATTTCCAGGAGCTTTCGCCTCAGGACCAGACCGATCACATGACAGCAGCCTCGGAAGATGGGATAGAGCGGATCGTCGATTATGTTTACAACAATTATGATAGTTTTCGTCTGCTTTTGAAATGTGGAGATAGCGGAAAATATGCGGACTTTATCCATAACATGGTAGAGCGTGAGATGCAATCCACACGCAGCTATATGGAGACCCTGCAAAAGGCGGGTATTGAGGTCCCTAGGATCGGAAAAGCACTTTTGCACATGATCAGCACCGGCTTTTTCTCGGCGGTATTTCAAATGATTGAGCATGACATGGAAAAAGATACCGCCAAGGCAAATATCGCTCAGCTAAAGGAATTTCATACCGGCGGCTGGGAGAGATTGCTGGGCATCCAGTTTCCGTAAAAACCGGCCTAATCCCTGCAACCACAGGGATGGGTGCCTTGACACCCAAACCCATATATATAGCTTCGGCAGTCGAAAACAGGTGGCCGATCAGGGGCCGCTTGTTTTTTGAGGAGCAGTTAGTGTTTTATAACTGAAGTGCGGTTCCCCCCATGCTGCACACTGTTCAGCCCCCACAAAGGAAAGGAGTATTTGACATGGGAGAAAAGAAAAAATCTTGGGTAAGCTGGCTGCTTGCGTGGTCAGCCCCGCAAAAGCCGCTGTATCTATGGAGCGTGTTGCTGGCAGTAGGAAATGTCATTTTGAAGATCATCCCCTATTTCTGGATTGCGGATGTGGTGAGAATGATTTTGAATGGCGAAGCAGATCTCACCAGCTACCTGCTAAGGGCCGCCTGGATCGCCCTGTCCTTTCTCGCAGCGGAGCTTCTGCACTCCGCTTCCACGACCCTTTCGCATCAGGCCACCTTCTCGGTCCTGGCCCATATCCGCAAGATGTGCTGCGACAAGCTGGCGAGGGTCTCTCTGGGCTATGTGAAGGACACGCCCTCCGGCAGCTTCAAGAACATCATGGTGGAGCGCATCGACAGCATCGAGACGACCCTTGCCCATATCGTGCCGGAGTTTACCTCGAATCTTCTGGCCCCGATCCTTATTCTCATCTACTTCTTCACGATTGACGGGCGGTTGGCCCTGTGGTCTATGCTTCCAATCCTGGCGGGTTTTGCCTCCTATGGAGGAATGATGATTGACTATAAGCCCAATTTTGAAAAAACCGTAAAGGCAACAAAGGAGCTCAACGACGCGGCGGTGGAATATATCGACGGTATCGAAGTGATAAAGGCCTTTGGCAGGACGGAGAGCTCCTACGCCAAGTTCACGAGGGCGGCGAAGGAATATGCCAACGCCTTTATCAACTGGATGAGGAGCTGCTCCATTTTCCATGGGCTTGCCATGACTGTAACGCCCTACACCCTGCTTACGGTGCTGCCCTTTGGCGCCCACTATGTTGCAGCAGGCTCCCTTTCTCTTTCCGACTTTATCCTTTGTGTCATTTTGTCTCTGGGCATCGTCGGGCCCTTGATCACCCTGATGTCCTACACGGATGATCTGGGCAAGATCGATGTGATCGTCGGTGAGGTAGCGGGTATTCTAGGACAGCCGGAGCTGGAGCGCCCCCAGGAAAGTGCTGCTGTTCCAAGAGATCATTCCGTCCTGCTGGAAGAGGTACGCTTTGCCTATCACCAGCAGGAGGTCTTGCAGGGCATCAGCATGGAGCTGAAGGCCGGCAGCGTGAATGCCATTGTCGGTCCCTCCGGCAGCGGCAAATCGACCATCGCAAAGCTGATAGCATCCTTCTGGGATGTGTCTTCCGGCAGCATCAAGATAGGTGGAGTAGATATCCGGCAGCTGTCCTTAGAGGAATACAACCGTAAGATTGCCTATGTTGCGCAGGATAACTACCTCTTTAACGAAAGCGTCATGGAAAACATCCGCCACGGCAAGCCCGATGCCACCAAGGAAGAGGTCATCGAGGTCACGAAGAAAAGCGGCTGCTATGAGTTTATCATGCAGCTGGAAAATGGCTTTGATACCGTGGTCGGCGGCGCAGGCGGCCATCTGTCCGGCGGCGAGCGCCAGAGAATATCCATTGCCCGGGCCATGCTGAAGGATGCGCCCATCCTTATCCTTGATGAGGCGACTGCCTACACGGACCCAGAAAATGAGGCCATTTTGCAAAGTTCCATCGCAAGGCTCGTGGCGGGAAAGACATTGATAGTGATTGCCCACAGGCTCTCTACCGTGAAGGATAGCGATTGCATCTTTGTGGTAGAGGAGGGCCAGATCCATGGCTGCGGAAGACAGGAGGAGCTGCTGAGCTCCTGCCCCCTTTACAGGCAGATGTGGGAAGCTCATATCTTTGCAAGGGATACGGCAAAGGAGGTTGAGGAGAATGTTTGAGGTGCTGGCAAAGTTTTTTCGCTTCTGCGGAAGGGAAAATGGCAACAAATTTAAGCTTTCCCTGGTGCTTGGCCTTGTAGAAGCCCTTGCCTCTGCAATGAAGATTCCCGCCGTCATGTACACCCTGATCGGCCTTATGAGGGGCGAGGCAATGGGAAAATATATCCGGGGCTCCCTGATTATCATGGTTGCCGCCGTCGTAATTGGGGTGCTATGCAAGCGCTTTTCCACCATGCTGCAGACAGTGGGCGGATATCAAGCTGCCGCCTTTGCAAGGATCAAGATTGCAGAGCGCCTGCGCTATCTGCCTATGGGCTACTTTAACTCTAACAGCATTGGTGAGATATCATCGGTCACGACCAACACCATGGAAGCCCTTGGTGACGTTGCCACTCGTGTGGTCATGTTGACGACACAGGGGATTCTGGAAACCTCAATGATTGTTCTCATGATTCTCTGCTTTGACTGGAGGATAGGCCTCCTATCCGCAGGGGGAGTGTTCCTTTTCTTCCTGATAAATTCCAAAATGCAGAAGGCGGGCAAGAGGATATCCGAGGACAAGGTGGAGTGTGATGTGGAGCTTGTCAACCAGATCATGGAGTACCTTCAGGGCATGGCGGAGGTAAAGTCCTATCAGCTTCTCGGTGCACAGGCGAAAAAGCTCAACGATGCAAATGAGGCCTGCGCCAAGGTCAATACGAAGATGGAGCTGACCTTCCTTCCCTATCATTTCTTCCAGACGGCGGTCACCAAAATCACCGGGGCTGTCATTGTAGCTTGCAGTGCTTGTTTTTTCTTAAAAGGCACCATGAGTGGGGTCTACGCCGTAGGCATGACAATTGCCGCATTTATGCTCTATGCAAGCCTTGAGAGCGCGGGAAGCTACTCTTCGCTCCTGCATACCGTCAGCGTCTGCGTGGACAAGGCCAATGCCATTCTTGCCCTGGATACGATGGACATTGACGGCAGGGATATTAAGCCTGAAAACCATGATATCGAACTGAAACATGTCACCTTTTCCTACGATAAGCGAAAAATCATCGACGATGTTTCCCTTTCCCTTCCCCAGAAGACGACGACAGCCATTGTCGGGCCCTCCGGCGGAGGCAAATCCACGCTTTGCAATCTGATTGCAAGATTCTGGGATGTCGATACCGGTGAGATCACCCTAGGCGGCGTGAATGTAAAGGATTACAGCATGAATAGTCTTATGGAGAACTTCGCCTTTGTATTCCAATCCGTCTATCTCTTTGCCGATACGATAGAGAACAACATTAAATTCGGCCGTCAGGATGCCAACCATGAGGAAGTCATTGAGGCGGCGAAGAAAGCCTGCTGCCATGATTTTATCATGAAGCTGCCGAAGGGATACAATACCGTCATCGGTGAGGGCGGGGCAAGCCTGTCCGGCGGCGAGAAGCAGCGCATCTCCATTGCCCGAGCCATCATGAAGGATGCGCCAATCGTCATTCTCGACGAGGCGACTGCCAATGTCGATCCGGAGAACGAAAAGGAGCTGGTGGATGCTGTGGAGGCCCTTACCCGGGAGAAAACCATCCTCATGATTGCCCACCGCCTGAAAACGGTGCGGCATGCAGATCAGATCGTGGTGGTAGACAAGGGCCGTATCGCTCAGCTGGGAACCCATGAACAGCTCCTGTCCCAGGAGGGCATTTACAAGCGCTTCCTAGAAGCCAGAACCCAGGCCGTCAGCTGGAAGTTGTAAGCACGGAGTTAAGTGCTTTTGACATCTAAACCACAATTTCACAATGAAGGAGTATACAGATGAATCATAAAGGAAAACTCAAGGGAAAAGATTTGATCAATATTGGAATTTACGCGGCGATATTCTGTGTCATCGTCACAGCGATTGCCATGCTTGGATTTATACCGATCCTGCTGCCCATGCTTTGCGTCCTTGTACCCATACTCGGCGGCATCCCCTACATGCTGTTTCTGACTAAGGTGGATAAATTCGGAATGATCACCATCTTCTCCACCATTGTCGGACTCTTCCTCTGGGTCACCGGAATGGGATATTGGCCGACGATTTTCAGTATCATCTGCGGCCTGCTTACAGACCTGATTGCGAAATCCGGAAATTACAAGAGCAGCAAGAAGGATATCCTGGGCTGTGGTGTCTTTCATATCACGGTTTTCGGAAACTTTGTCCCGCTTTTTACCAATATTGACGCATACTTCAGCACCCGTCAGAGCTTCGGTCAGGAATATATCTCAAGGCTGACCGGACTTTTTTCCCATACATGGCTTATCCCCGCAATGATCGTCTCCTGCATTGTATGCGGATGGATCGGCGGCCTTCTTGGTAAGGCACTGCTAAAAAAACATTTCAAGAAAGCGGGTATCGCATAATGGTGCGCTGCATGGTCCCATTTGACCCCAGAACGAAGATCCTGCTTCTGGTAACGATGACGATCTTTGTTCTGGGCGGCGCAGGAGGCGATATATTTGGCCAATACCTGCCGCTTTTTTGCCTGCTCCCCTTTGTCCTGTTTCTTCTTGCGGGGCGCTGGAAAAAGGCGGTCGGCTACCTGCTCCTCTATGCTGCTTTCCATGTCCTTTCCCTGTATGCACTGCCCCATATCTCAGGTCTTATCGGTTTCTTGCTGCTGGCCTTCTGCGGGATCATGACAAGATTTCTGCCGGGTATTATGGCCGGAGCGTATCTGATGGAGACTACCACCGTAAGTGAGCTTTCGGCGGCTCTGGGCAGGATGCATGTTTCGGATAAGCTGACAATCCCGCTGCTGGCAATGCTTCGATTCTTCCCTACCATTGCCGATGAGTTTCATTCCATAAACGACGCCATGCGGATGCGGGATATAGGCTTCGGAGGGAAAAATGTCACAAAGATGGTCGAATATCGAATTCTTCCTCTTCTTGTCTGTTCTGCGAAAATCGGAGAAGAGCTGAACGCTGCCGCCATTACCAGAGGGCTCGGAGGCCGTGGGAAGCGAACCAATCTGTGCCAGATCGGATTTAAGATATGGGACTATCTTGTTATCCTGCTATGCCTTGCTCCCTATCTAATCTGGCTTGGCTGTCTGCTGTGGAGGACCCTATGATCCAATTAGACCATATCTATTTTACCTATGGCAATTCCGAAAGCGGTGCATTGAGGGATGTATCGCTTTCGGTGCGTAAAGGCGAGTGTATTTTGCTTTGCGGCAGCTCCGGTTGCGGCAAAACGACGATCACCCGCCTTGTAAATGGCCTCATTCCGCATTTCTATGAGGGAGAATGCACAGGAGCTGTCTCTGTATGCGGCATGGATGTTGGCACAGAGGAGCTTTATACCATATCGAAAAAGGTCGGCAGCGTTTTTCAAAACCCGAGGAGTCAGTTTTTCTGTCTGGACACAAGCAGTGAGCTTGCCTTCGGTTGTGAGAATCTCGGCCTTGCTGCGGACCAAATCGCAAGCCGTGTGAACCGGGCAGTGAAGGAGCTGGAGCTGGAGCCTCTTGTCGGCAGAGATATTTTCAAGCTGTCCGGCGGCGAGAAGCAAAGGATTGCCTGTGGAAGTATATCTGCAATGGGTCCTCCTATTTTCGTATTGGATGAGCCCACCTCAAATCTCGATGCAGAATCCATCGAAAGGTTGAAAAAGGTCCTTTCGCTCTGGAAAAGCCAAGGCAAGACCATTTTGATTGCAGAGCACAGATTGTATTGGCTGAAGGATCTGTGCGACCGGGTTGTCTATCTCGACCAGGGTAAAATTGAGATGGATTGCTCCATGGATGCCTTTAAAAACTTCTCAGAGGAGAGGATTCGGGATATGGGCCTTCGCACCCTGCTTCCGCCCCATGAAATAAGCGTAGCCAGGAGGCCTTATTCTCCAAAGGATTCGGATATGGTCCTCAAGAATTATCATTTCGGATATGATAAAAAGCAGGTGCTGGCATTCGATGATATGGTGCTTCCGAAAAATGAGATCGTTGCGATCACGGGTCAAAATGGTGCCGGGAAATCCACCTTTGTAAGGTGTTTTTGCGGACTTGAAAGGAAATTCAAAGGAAGAACGGGCATAGGCGGAAAGGTCTATAGGCCCAAAGAGATGCTCCGCAAATGCTATCTTGTCATGCAGGATGTGAATCATCAGCTGTTCTGTGAATCGGTCTTAGACGAGGTCCTTCTCGGAGCAGCAGACGATGGTCCAGAGACGAAAGAAAAGGCAAGACAGCTCATGGAGAAGCTTGGCGTGTGGGAGCTGTGGGATAGGCATCCTATGACCCTATCCGGCGGACAGAAACAGCGCGTTGCCATTTGTTCCGCAGTCCTGGCAGGAAAAGATATTCTGGTTTTTGATGAACCGACAAGCGGCTTGGATTATCAACATATGGTAGGAACAGCAGAGCTGTTCCGGGAGCTTCGCAACATGGGAAAAAGCATTTTTATCATCACCCACGACAGGGAGCTTATGGAAGGATGCTGTACCTGTGAGTTAAATATAGTTGGCGGAAAGGCCGACTTATATGAGCGAGACCTTTGACTTTCCTCTTGCGACTTTTTGCTTATGCTGTTATAATGCTATCAAGTGATAGAGAAGTAAAGTAAAGCAAAGGTCACCAGATCTTGGCTGTCGGTTCGAGATCCGGCGGCCTATGGGGGGAGAAGGAGAGTTGCCTATGAGGAGGGAAGAATTAGAAAGCATCACGGAGGCGGAAGCCCTGGCAGCGCGGATCCGAGCCAGGGCGGCTCGGGACTACGATCTGATTCTGGCTCAGGCCAGGCGGGAAGCGGCCCAGCTGCTGGAGGAGGGCAAAAGAAAGGCCCGGGATCAGGCGATAGAGGCTCTGTTGGAAGAGCAGCGGCGGGGAGAAGCTAAGCTGGCGGTTTCTAAGAATGAGGTGGAGAAGGCCATCCGCAACTTGCGAGAGCAGGCTGCCGGTCGGGAGGGGAGGATTATAGAGGAAATCATAGAGGCTTATCTGGAGGCGGTTCTGGGATCCGCAGAGCAAGGGGATGAGAAGTGACGGAGTTTGTCCGGGAGAGTGACTGTGAAGATCACGCAAGAAGCATGTATGCGGATTTTACGCGAAGGGGGGCTAATGGCAGAAATGGCAGGATTGGAAAAAACCTGTGGTCGAATTGTGGCAGAAGCCAAGGAGGAGGCGGCTATGAAGCGCCTGCAGGCTCAACTGCAGGCAAGGGAGATCTGGACAAGGGCGGTCCGCAAGGCCAGACGTATGGCCCGGGAGGCGGCTCGGAATTCTCACAGGGAGGTGCTGGCTTATCGGGAGAAGGAAAAGGCTGTTATGGATTGCCATCGCCTCATCATTCTTGAGGCGGCCAAGCAGGAGATGGTCTCTGCCCTGATCCGCCGGATCTGTGATATTCTGGGCAATATGGAGGAAGACCAATATTTTTCTTTCCTATGCAAGCTGCTGGAACGGCACATTCAGGGGGAGATGGGAGATATCTATTTCTCCGAGAAGGACCTGAGCCGCATGACACCCGAGCGGGAGAATCGAATCGTTCAGATCGCAGAGGAGGCAGGGGGAAGCCTGGCCCTGGGAGCCGAGGGACGTAGGGTGGAGAACGGTTTTCTTCTGGTATACAAGGGGTTGGAGAAGAATTGCAGCTTTCAGGCTCTGGTAAAGGGGAGGGAGAAGGAACTGAGGGACTATATCTACCGGGAGTTATTCGAGGAGGAAGGTCCATAAAGTATCCGCAGAAGTGTCCGTAGAGGGGGTTATAAAAGTGTTTGCAAATGCACCAGGCGGCAGCTGGTGGAACAGCTATCGCCTGGTGCATCTTTGCGCAAACATCTTTGCTGCCTTATGGCGGATCTGCCACAAGGGAAAGCCAGTAAAGGCCCGTCCTCTTAAATATCTACGCAGGAGCGGATGATTTTTTCGCTGATATCCTGGTCTCGTTCTAGGAGAGCTTTCTGGATCTCTGCTTTTCTATCCAGCTGTCCGGCTGTGAAGACTCCTCGCTGTGTCAATTGCCCCCGTCCGATCATAAGAATCAGGATAATGGGCAAGCCCCCTACTGTATCATATACGGCAGGAGTACCCCAGGGAAGATGTTTCAGGGCAGTGGCTTTTGTACAGTTATTGTATTGAATATGACGGGTAAAATGACCATCCTTATATCCGCTTACTTCTACGGAAAAGCAGGTGGCATGATCCTTGATTTTGCCCTCCTGGAAGAGACGATCCTGGTCCAGAGGAGGAATCAGGGTCCGCCCCATCGCCTCCAGGATATTTCCGTCCTCGACAGAATCACCCTGAGCAGAAGCAGCCATCTGGAGTGCCTTTACCCAGATATCTTTGGCCTCCATGGTTCCCAGGTTCACACTGCCTTTTTCTACACAGTAAGGAATTTCCTTGGCAGAAAAGGCGGGGATCATGGCAATATCCGGCTGTGAGGTACAGGTATAGATCTTTCTTGTGCCGATAGGGGAGGGAAATTCGAATTCCTCCTCGCTTTCCAGCAGATCCTCCCCTATGATTTGATTGTTTTTCCAGGCACTGGGATGGGGTGCTCCAAGCCACTCGCTTAGCATAAATCCTGGGTTGATAGAACTTGTAAACTCTTTGGTATCCAGGTAGTCTGCCCAGCGGATGACTACCTCCTTCACGGTATCCACCTCATCAATCATATGGGCGGCTGCAAAAAGAGTCCAGCCGGGGGAAATGCCTACGCTGGGAATGGCAAGCAGACCGGCTTTGCGAAAATCCTCGTCTAAGGCAAGCTGAGCCTGGATGCTTTCTTCGGCTGGCATTTCATCTCCCCCGGGCAATGCGATCAAATCCAGATAATGTACTTTTTCCCGCAGACAGGCCCGCATAATGGGAAGATTAAAACGGGGTAAAATGGCGTGAAAACAGACATCGGATCCCTGGATCACAGATGCTACATCCTCCACGTCACCGGCATTTACCCTTTGATAGTTGATTTCCTTGACTAAAATGCGATTGCCCAGAGTCTCGATCAGTTTTTTTGATTGTTCCAATGCGGAGGAGCTGTAATCTGCCAGGGTCAATGCTTCCACATCCGGCTCCATAGATAGGAGACCCGCAAGACCGGTTCCCTGAGCTCCGCTGCCAATAATTGTAATTTTCATGCTTTCACCTCTCAATCCTTAAGATACTGAGCTAAATCTCCGGAACGATACAAGGGATAGGGGAGCTGGTCCAGGGTAAAGAATCCGGGGGCACTGTTGATCACATCGGGGATGCGGTTTAGCAGGGAGGTATTAATCATGTCCGGGCCGGGAAGAACCGGAATTACCAGATCCATAGAAGGGGTTCCCTCGATGTGCCAACGGGCGTTTTCCGTTTCGTCGTCCACACAGATCTTGGAGATAAACTCGGAGCGGAAGGTTATACCCTCTTCGGTATAGATTTCTGTAATCTGGTTCCAGCCGATGACAGAAGCCGGGGGAAGGACTTTCCCCAGACTGTGGGAAGGGGTGTCCTTCTTGGCGAGAACTGGTTCCACCCATTCCTTCCAATCCTTGAAGGTCAGTCCCAGGCGGGCAATGATACCCTCCAGGGAAATGCCGAACCAGCTGTAATCAAACTTTTGGGTCTTCAGACGGTCGCGGAATTGCTGTTCTGTCTGGCCTACACCGATGGCTTCCACGGCAGAGGGACCGTAGGCATCTACATTGGAAGTAGCCTGTCCCAGCACTGAGTCAATCTTGTAGCATCCTCCGCTCATCACGGACAGGAGATTAAGCCAAAGTACGTCCTGAATGCCACAGGAGGTAATGGTAGCCTTGTTGGCCTTGCAGAGCTTGTCTAATTCCTCTGCCTCTGTCGGGAAACGTCTCCAGGGATAGAACAGTTCTTCTGCCAAAGTTACCACGTTGATTCCGTGGGAAGCAAATTTCTCCAGAATAGGCATCATGTCCTTGACGTAGCTTCTGGCACATACAACCGCCACATCTGCCTCAGTTGAGGAAAGTACAGCGTCTAGTTCCCGGGTTACGGTAAGATTTAAAGGATGATCCAGCCCAAGAACATCGCCAAAGTCCTCTCCTATATGGGAAAATAGGTCGACAGCGGCAACAATTTCAATTCCTTTTTCCAACATCATCCGGGCTGCCATTTTCCCCATGGCGCCGATTCCAAATGAGATAGCGCGAATTTTCTTCATAAAGAAATCCTTTCTGTTGTTGTAGGCGGAAACCCACTGCCCTTGGGCCGTGGGTAGTTGACAGTTCACCTCGTTTACATACTCAGAAAGCCCCGGGCTGCGGATGCGCAGATAGACAAGTTCGCAACGCAACGCTAGTCCCCTGGGGGGCTTGCACAGCTGTGCAGACATCAGAAGGGCTTTCCAGTGCGGCGGCGTTAGCCGCCATAGATGTTTACAACATAGCATATCTCGGATTGTTCCAATTCCGACTTCTTTCCAAGTATAATACAATAAAGTACAAATGTCAATACAATGCATAACAAAAAAACACACGCCTTTTGAAAAGCGTGTGTCAGAATGAAGGTCAAAAGGTAAGGGTAACGGAATATAATTCCGATACGATCAATTGCCTGGAAATGCTGACGGGCTTATGGTTCTGGTCGGATATCTCGCTGTAGATAGACAGGAGAAAGGCC
>CAVJHW010000016.1:0-28438 GCA_963649395.1 Coriobacteriaceae bacterium
GCATTCCCTGTGAGAGTGCGAGCCTTCGTCAGCACCTCAGCACCTCCGAACAGCTCCGGAATCTGGCAAAATGCCTCCTCCAGAGGGGCGGGAAGCCGCAGCTTCTCAATGAGCTCCTGGGCACCGAACCGATTTTTAATAGTCAGGAGCTTGCGCAGCTGAGCCACCGTTTCTTCCTGCATCTGCGCCTCCTCCACCAGGGATCGGAAGAAATCCGCCGCACCGATGCTGACCTGGAACTCCTGCAGACCAGCTCGTTTCATAATGGAGACTACCAAAGCTACCAGCTCCGCATCTGCTTCCGGACTGTCATCATTGATGAGTTCCACCCCCATCTGGGTGCTCTCCTTCAGACGGCCTTGATAGCTGGAATTATTGATAAATACACTGCCCGCATAGCAGAGGCGAAGGGGCATCGGTTCCTCTGCGAAATACATAGAGGCCGCCCGGGCTACCGATGGAGTAAAATCCGGCCGAAGGACCAGGGTATTTCCCTCCCGATCAAAGAATTTGTAAAGATTGCGGGAGGCGATGGTTCCCATCTCCTTTCCGAATACCTCAAAGAATTCAAAGGAAGGAGTCTCAATGGACTGATATCCGTAAGAACGGAGCAATTTCTCTATCTGCCTTTGCAGATATCTCTTCTTGTCACATTCCTGTCCATAGATATCACGGACCCCTTCCGGGGTATGTATCAAACGTTTCATAAGCCTTTTCTCCCAACGCTTTAGTCTGCTACCATATTACCATATGAAATTATTTTGTCAATCCCTCTCCAGCAAATCTTTCTGCAAAGTCTCCAGATAAGGGATCAAGAGACCCTGCTGCCGATGAATCTCATAGGCAGGATCAAGCTCCTGAAACTTGAACCGCTTCAAGCCACCTTCTGCTGCGCGCTGCAGGAACTGACCTAATTCCCGATAACGCAGATAATAGAAGGTGTCACGGGAGGAAAAATACAGGAGCAGAAAGGATACCCCCCTCTGCTGTTCAAAATCTGCCATGAATCGAAGCTGATGGGGGTGCACATTGGCCAGGGGAAAGGTATCTGTCTTGCATTCCTTGGCATCGAAGCATACCGGAACCCCCTGCACACTTCCAATGTAGTCCACCGTGCTCTTCTGTTCAAAATAAGCCAAGGTGATATGGCGGTGCTCCTTATCCATCCTTACAGGGGTGATAGGAGTAGGCACCTTCTGGATCAGGGCAAGGCCCTTTTCCCTGTAGCGCTCATTGGTACGGTTGATCAGGTCCTCCAGGGTAGATCCCCTCAGACCTCTGGAATTCCAGGTACTCAAGGGCACTCCTTTCCCTCATTTGAGAAGACTGATCCGGTTCAGAGGCCAGTAGCGAAATACAGCCTTTCCCAGAATCTTATCTCGGGAAACATATTTATTGGTCCAATAGCGGGAATCTCTGGAATGATTCCGGTTATCTCCCAGCATAAAATAAGAATTTTCAGGAACCTGGTAGACTCCGTCCATAGTCCCCCCTCCCAGAGGGGTCTCCGGGCAGAAGCTGTCATCCAAAGGTTCAGAGGAATCGTTGATATAGACCTTGCCATCCTTGATAGTGACTGTCTCCCCCGGCAGACCAATGATTCGTTTGATAAAGAGCTGGGATTCATCATCCGGATATTTGAAGATTACAATATCAAAGCGCTGGGGATCTCCAAACTTGTAAGCTAAGCGGTTGCCGAAGATCTGGTCTCCCACCATAATGGTATTTTGCATGGACTCCGAGGGAATTCTGGCATTGATGATAAGGAAATTCTGGATCAGAATCACCGCCACCACCACGATTAAGATCATGCGCACATATTCCCAGACCTCCCGGCCTATGCTTTTCTTCTCTTTTTCTTCTTGTTTTTTCATAATAATCCTCCCAGGCTGCCTGCGCAGCTCTTATCCCGGAAATCCAATCGTTCCAAGGCATTCTTCAAATCCATAGGCAGAGGTGCCGTAAATGTTCGATCCGACAGCTTCCCCAGGAACTCTGTCCTCCCCTCCATAGGGGGAAATACCAGCTGCCAGGCATGCAAAAACTGACGTTTCACTCCCAGCTCCTGCAGACAGCGTCGGTTATAAGCAGGGTCACCATACTTTGGATCTCCGGCCAGGGGATGGCCTATAGAGGCCAGGTGACTCCGAATCTGGTGGGTCTTTCCTGTGATCAAGTGGACCTTCAAAAGGGTGCTGTCCCAGCCATGAGCCAGGGGCTGATAACTAGTCTCGATCAAGGAGCTCTCGGAAGAAGGCTGGGCACTGATCTGAACCCGATTGTCGGCGGAATTCCTGGTCAGATAAGCAAAGATATGTCCCTCTTCCCTCAGATTTCCCCTAACCAGGCAAAGATAATATTTTCCTAGGCTTCTGTCCTTAAGCATATGGGAAAGTTCCCGAACGGCTGCCAAAGTCTTACCAGCCAGAACAATACCACTGGTGTTGCGGTCCAGGCGGTTGCAAATTCCCGGCTGAAATACCCTTACCCCCTCATGGGAACCGACTCCCTCCTGGTTCAGATAGGCGGTCAGATATTCCGTAAGACTCAGGTCGGAAGGGTTGGCCTTCTGAGACAACATTCCCGCAGGCTTGTTCAGCAGAATTACCTGATCATCCTCATAGAGGATATATCGGGTCTCCAATGCCGGACATGTCGGCTGGGATACCTTCGAAAATTTTGAAAATGTTTCATCAGAAAAATACATTTTCACCTGATCCCCCTCAGACAAGAGGTCTCTGCCTTGGGCCTTGTGATCATTTAATACAATATTCTTCTTCCGCAGCATTTTATAAAGGAAGCCCTGTCCTGCCCCCGGCAGGCAGCGGGATAGGAACTTGTCCAGGCGCTGACCGGCTTCTGTCTGTCTGATGATGAATTCCTTCATACCTGCTTTCCTTCTTTTGTCCTAGAGAGAAATGGCCAAAAGGACATCCCGCATGGCTTCTTCTGTCCCTCTCTCCTCCCTCTGCCTCTTCTCCCAGGTATCCAGCCTTTCCAGAAAGGCCTTCTTGCGGCTCGCATCCAGGATCTTAACGGTAACCTTATAATTCTCCACTCGCAAGGTTCTGCAGATATGATCTTCCATGGCGGTCAGAACCTTCTGGTCGGTCTCCCGGTCTGTATAAGCAAGAATGGATTCCCCCTGAAGGGCTGCCGCATCCAGAAAAAGATTCTTCTCCTGGGTCGTGAGACAGAGCTCATAGGCCATGGTAAGCTGACCGGCATGGGCACAAATCTCCTGATAGAGTTCCCGGCGCATAGGTTTTTGCATCCACATCATGATCATCCCCACCGCAGACATGCAAGCCGGGATACACCCTACCATGGCAATCACAGTATAGATATTTTTGCGATCCCCATGATTCAATACCAGTCCCACCACCAAAAGTGCCAGGGGAAGCAAAAAGAAAGCCAGGGTTCTCAGCAGACGTACCAGCTTCTGTCTCTTAATATATCCAAAATCTCCCTTATTTATCTTCATGCCGTCTTCCTTTCCGAGTAAGGTCAGCAACCCTTTGCTTGCCCTGCCTCTTAGGGCGCTGAGGGCGAAGCAGACACTTAGGCCCATAACCTATCAAGTCTTTTCTCCCGCAGGCCAGAAGAGCCTCCCTGACCAATTCGTAGTTCTGAGGCAGGCGATACTGGATCAAAGCCCGCTGCATGGCCTTTTCATGGGTCCCCCGGGGAATATGAAGCTTTTGCCCCGTGAAGGGATTCTTGCCTGTATAATACATACAGGTAGATACCGTTGAGGGGGTGGGATAGAAGTCCTGGGCCTGCTCCGGCAGAAAACCCATGTCCCGAATATACTCCGCCAACTGAATCGCATCCTCTAAGCCGGAGCCGGGATGGGAGGACATAAAATAGGGGAGAATATATTGCCGTAGACCTGTCCGTCGATTATAATCCTCGAATTGCTTCACAAAGCTTTGATAAACCCGGTGAGGAGGCTTTCCCATACAGGCCAGCACAGGATCGGACACATGCTCCGGTGCCACCCGCAGCTGGCCGCTGATATGATGTGCCACCAGCTCCTTCAGGAAAGCGTCACTTTTGTCTGCCAGGACATAGTCGAAGCGGATACCGGACCGGATAAATACTTTTTTGACCCCAGGGAGCTCTCGCAGAGCCTGGAGAATGCGAATGTACTTCCGGTGGTCTGCCTTCAGATTGGGGCAGGGTCTGGGAAATAGACATTGCCGGTGGCGACAGACTCCCTTTTCCACCTGTTTTTCACAGGCCGGACCCGTAAAATCCGCTGTAGGACCTCCGATATCATGGATGTAACCCTTGAAATCCCTGTCCTTGGTGATCACTCTGGCTTCTCTGACTAGGGATTCCTGGCTACGAGCCTGAACTACCCGTCCCTCATGAAAAGCCAAAGCGCAGAAATTGCAGCTGCCGAAGCAGCCCCGATTGCCGGTCAGAGAGAATTTAATCTCCGACAGAGCCGGAACTCCCCCCTCCTTATCGTAGGAGGGATGCCAAGTTCTCATATAGGGCAGCTCATAGATATCATCCATTTCCTGCTCTGTCAAGGGCAGGGCAGGAGGATTCTGTACCACATAACCCCGATTGCCATAATCCTCTACCAGGGTTTTGCCGGTGATGGCATCGGTATTTTCATATTGAGTCCGGAAGCTTCGTCCATAAGCCTCCTTATCTGTGGAAACCTGGCTGTAGGTAGGCAAAACCACTGCATCCTCCGGCACTAGCGACAGGCGGGAAGTATGATAAACGGTTCCCCTGATATAGGTGAGATCACGGACATCCAAACCGCTGTCCAAGGCTTCTGCAATCTCAACAATGGAATGTTCCCCCATGCCATAGGAGATCAGATCCCCTCCGGAATCCAGAAGGATGGAGCGGCGGACGCTGTCTGACCAATAATCATAATGAGCCAGACGGCGAAGACTGGCCTCGATTCCTCCCAGAATAATGGGGGTATGCTTATAAGTTCTCCGAATCAGATTGCCATAGACAACAACCGCCCGATCCGGACGAAGTCCCATCCTGCCTCCGGGAGAATAGGCATCGGTCTTTCGCTTTTTTTTGGCCACCGTATAATGATTCACCATAGAATCCATATTGCCGGAAGAAACCAAAAAAGCCAGACGGGGTTCTCCAAAAAGAGATATGCTGTCATCTCTTTTCCAATCCGGCTGGGCGATGATTCCCACGGAAAATCCGCGCGATTGCAGCACCCGGCTGATAATGGCCGGGCCAAAGGAGGAATGATCTACATAAGCATCTCCAATCACATAGACAAAATCAAATTGCCTGATATGATTTTCCTTCATTTCTTCTCGGGTTAAGGGTAAAAATGGCATACAATCACTCTTTTCCACATTGCTTCAGCCTTTGTATCTCCTCCGGAAGGAGTCTGCGGCATTGCCCCTTCTCCAGGCTTTCATCCAAAAGGAGGGAGCCCATGGACAGGCGCTTCAGGTAGGTAACCTGCTTTCCCACTGCCTCCACCATTCGCTTGACCTGGTGATAGCGACCCTCTGTCAGGGTAATGCGAACCCGGCTGGTCTGACTGATGGGATCAACCTCTATCATCTCCAATTCCGCCGGAAGGGTAGGCTTGGGATCCCCGATATCCATCCCCCTTTGGAAGCAGTCCCTATCCTCCTGGGTCATCACCATGTCCACCTTCGCCTCATAGACCTTGGCCACATGGTGGCGGGGGGACAGGAGCATATGGGCCAAAGCACCGTCGTTGGTGATGAGAAGAAGCCCCTCCGTATCCTTGTCCAGGCGGCCTACCGGGAATAGATCCCTTCTGCGTACCGAAGGAAGCAGGTCCATCACGGTTTGCTCCCGGGGATCCTCCCTTGCGGTGATACAACCGGCGGGCTTATGGAGCATATAATATTCCATCTCCTGATACAGAACCTCCTGGCCTTGGCAGATCACGGAATCCCTTCCCGGAAGTACCTTCTGCTCCGCCCGCTTCACCACCTGGCCGTTTACCTGAACCTGTCCCCCGGCGATCAACTGCTTGAGTCGGGATCGAGTTTCCACATTCATATCTGACAAATACTTATCTAAACGTAAGGCTTTCAAACTTTTCTCCTCTGCACAATACAGTCGGTTAGAGCGGAGTTATTGCCAGCGCCAACCGGCGCAATACTTGTTTTTCAAGGTGGAACTGGCCACCTTCGCCCAACCCAGGGGATAACCATCGGTACAGACCAGGCGCCAAAGGGACCCCTCTGGATCGGATCCACAGACTGGCAGATCCGCCGGGAGGCTTTCCCCCTTGAGATACTTTACCGTCAAGGGATCTTTCGCATCCAGATTCACAACAGCATCAAATTCCTCTCCTCTGAAAGCCATAGCCAGAGCCTGAGAGGGCTCAAAACGCTGGTGGGCAAAGCTGCCCATCAAAAGTCCGGTTCTCAGGTAACGAAGACCCGGTCTGACCGTCAGCTCCGGACCATAATAATAGAGTCGTTCTCTCTCCAGACGGAACTCTCCCTCGGTAAAATCCAATCTTACCTGTCGGAGAAAACATTGCATCTCCTCCGGCAGCCGGGAGACAGATACCAAACCTGCCCTCGGATCCCTCTCTTCCTGCCCTTTGAAAGTCCCCTTGCTCCCCCTTCGAGATCCATAATAAGACAGAATCTCCCCGGACAAGGCATCCGTGGATAAAGCTGCCCCCGAAGCCTCCTTTTCCAGCAAGACCAGGAAATGGCCTTCTCCCTGCACCTTATGAGGAAAGATTCTCACTGCCTCCTTCAATCCGCAAAAGCCGGGGCTAAATCCCCGGTAAGTGTCTACCGGAAGAGGATGCAGATCAGAATGGGCTTTCAAAAGCTCCAAAACATTCTCCTCATTTTCTTTGGGAGAAAAGGTGCAGGTGGAATACAGGAGCTGGCCGCCGGGACGCAGCATACGAAAACCGTATTCCAGAAGCTCCTGCTGGACTTTCACATAAGAGTCCGGAGGCGCACTCTCCCAATGGGTCACCATCTTGCTGTCCCGCCGGAACATTCCCTCCCCGGAGCAGGGAGCATCAATCAGGATTTTGTCGAAGAAGTCCGGATAGACCTGAGCCAAACGCCTGGGGTTCTCAGCTGTTACCAAAAGATTGGGGATTCCGGCCAATTCCAGGTTCTTCAGTAGCCCTTGCGCCCGAGAAGGGCTGATATCATTGGCCAGGAGAAAGCCCTGCCCCTTCAGTCTTGCGCCCAGCTCCGTAGCCTTGCCTCCTGGAGCTGCGCATAGATCCAGCACCCGGTCTCCCGGCCGGATGGGAAGCCGACTGGCCGGTGTCATGGCACTGGGCTCCTGCAGATAATAAAGTCCGGCATAATAATAAGGATGACGGGCCGGAAAGCTGTCACCCTCATAATAGAAACCATTTTCCACCCAGGGAATCCTCCGAAGAGAAAAAGGGCTAAGCCTCTCAAATTCTTCCGGGGAAATCTTGGCGGTATTGACTCGCAGGCCATGAAAGGAGGGGCTGTGGAAGCTATCCAGATATGCCTGATACTCCTCTCCCAGCAATCCCCGCATAGCTGTGCAATAGGTCTCCGGCAGCCTGATCAATGTCCCATCTCCTCTTCATTCACACTTTGGGCTCGATAGCCTTCTGCGATAATATCCAGCTGTTGATGAAAACGCCGCAACTCATCCAGGTCATTCTTCTGGTAAATGCGATAGAATTCATCCTGTATCTTCTCCACCTCCCGCTTGTTGGCGATCCGGTAAAGGTTCTCAATGGTATTCAAAACATCCGATACCAGGCGATGCTGGTATTGGGAGGAAATCTGAGCATCCATAATCTCACTGCGAACCGTAGACATCTCATTATCCAGAGAAATGATGGCATCCGCCGCATTGCTCAGCCTGGTACGAATGTGATCCGGCATATTATACTTGTATTTGTATTGCAACGAGTGTTCCACCGTAGCCCAGAAGTCCATAGCCATGGTACGAACCTGAATCTCCACCTGAAGCTCCTTGGGGCCGTCAATGGTTTGTACGGTATAGAGAACAATCAGGTGATAGCTGCGATAACCGCTCTGTTTTTGATTCTTGATATAATCCTTGGTATATTGAATCCGGATATCCGACCTCTCCCGGATCAGCTGAGCAACCTTTTCAATATCCTCCACGAACTGACAGATAATTCGAACACCGGCGATATCCTCCACCTGTTCCTCCATCCGGTCAATAGGGATTTCCTTTTTTTGCATTTTCTCCAGAATACTGGAAATAGCTTTCACCCTGCCGGAGACCTGTTCGATGGGACAGTAGGCCCCCCGCTCCTTGTACTCCTTCTTCATATGGTTGAATTTTAAGACCAGTTCCTGCACAGCAAGCTCATAAGGACTTAAAATCTTATGCCATAACAAAATATCCATAGTGCTAACTCATTCTTCCTATTTGGGTCCATTCTCAATTAGCTGCTGCCCGGATGATCTCTCTCACCAGGCGGTAGGTACGCTCTGCGGAAGGTAGGGACAACCTCTCCTCCGTGGTATGAATGTCCAGGATATCCGGTCCCAGAGAAATACATTCCAATCCCGGAAGTCTATCATAGAAGAGACCACACTCTAAACCGGCATGGATCACCTCTGTCTTGGGCTTCTTCTGATAAATGCTCTCATAGGCAGTCTCCACCAGGGAGCGAAAAGCCGATTCCGGGCGATATTCCCAGGCGGGATAAGCCCCCTCTATGGTATAAGTTCCCCCAAGGAACTCCGTCAGATAGCAGATGTGGTCGGAAATCGCATTCTTGGCACTGCCGATGGAGCTGCGGACACTGGAGCAGCTATAGAGCTCTGTTCTTCCCAGCTGCAGAATTCCCAGATTGCAGGAGCTTTCCACCAGCCCGGGAATCTCTCCGCTCATCTTCCTCACGCCATTTGGCACATTCATAAGATAAAAGAGTACCTTCTGAAAGCTGGAGGCCTTCAAAGCCGGCTTGGAGGCGAATCCCACCTTCTCCATCCGGATCCGGATTCCCCTCTCACTGCCGGCATATTCCCTGACAAGCTCCTGCTCTACCAAGGCGAGGACCTCTCGGAGGGTCTCCTCCTGATCCTCCTGGATCCCCAAAAGCAGGGTCGCTGAGCGGGGGATGGCATTATCCTTGTTCCCCCCCTTCAGGCCAGCCAAGACATATTCCAGCTTCTGATCCAGTCGATATAAGAGTCTCCCGGCCAGCAGATTGGCATTGGCTCGGCTTTTATGGATCTCATTGCCGGAATGTCCGCCCATGAGACCGGAAATCCTCACCTCCATCCAATGGGCGGCTACCGGATCATATTGTACAGGAATTCTTGTAATACCGGTCATTCCTCCGGCACATCCTGCCAGCAGAATCCCCTCTTCCTCCGAATCAATATTCAGCATTCGCCTTCCGGACAAAAGGCTATAGTCCAAAGCCGCCGCCCCCAGCATGCCAATCTCCTCATCTGTGGTAAAGACTGCCTCCAGGGGGGGATGGATCAGAGAATCATCTGCCAGAATCGCCAGCATATAGGCTACCGCAATGCCGTCATCTGCCCCCAGGCTGGTATCCCTGGCAGAGAGCCACTCTCCCTCCTCCTGCAGTTCCAGCGGATCCTTCTGAAAATCATGGCCGGAACCCTCTCTTTTTTCACAAACCATATCACAATGTCCCTGAAGGATCAGGGCTTCTGCCTCCTGGCAGCCCTGGGAAGCAGGTTTGCGGATGATGACATTATTGGCACAATCCCTTTGCACCCACAGGTTATGCTCATGGGCAAACTTCTCCAGATAGGAACTGATGGCATCCGTGTTGCCGGATCCCCTGGGTATGCTGCTGATTTCTCTAAAATAAGCAAGATAATTCTTCATAATATTCCTTCAGACATGAACCATTTCCACACAAAAGGAAACATCACAGCAAGTCCCCCAAGGGAATTGCAGGATGTTTCCGTACTGGTTGGTATTATTCTTCCTCATCCTCTTCCGGGGTCGTATCCAGAGGCTCGTCTGCATAATCCTCGGAAGGAGTCTCCGTTACAACCGGTGCGGAATTCTGGGGGGCCAATTCGCTTCTGTTCTTATTCACAATATCATAGCAGGATTGAAGTCCATTCATGAGACTGCCATACTTCTCCCCCATATCTGCCAGGGCATTGCCCATGATCTGAGAGAGATTAGCCAGCATATCGTCCGTATAGGAAATAGCACTGATCCGGATATTGTTCGCATCCTGCTGTGCGGAATCCAAAATCCCCTGGGCCTGTTGATTGGCCTTATTCACAGTCTCATTGGCCTGGACATAGGCCTGCTTCATGATCTCTGTCTGAGCTACCATCTCTTTGGCCTGCGCCTGGGCATCTGCAATAATATTGTCCGCCTTAGATTGAGCATCTGCCAAAATAGCGTCCTTATTGCTGATGATCTTCTGATATCTCTTGATCTCATCGGGAGTCTTCAAACGAAGCTCTCTCAGCAATTCCTCCAGTTCCTCCTTGTTCACCACGATCTTCGTAGTGGACAGGGGCTGATATCTGCAACTTTCTACGTACTCTTCGATTTCTTCAATGATCTGCTCAATTCTACTGCTGCTCATTTTAGCATCTCCTTATCGCTTGCTTCTATCTCTTCTGTCTCTTTTATCTCTTTTATCTCTTTTATCTTCTGGGGGAACTCTTCTACCATCTAATGAAAAGCTCTGATTCTCCTATTCCTTGCTCTCCTCCGGAAGCTTCTTGCGAATCTCTTCTGCCACATATTCCGGAACAAATTTATCGATATTCCCCTGAAAAGCAGCTACTTCCTTCACAGTGGTAGAACTTAAGTAAGCACACTTCAAGGAGGTGATCAATAAGATTGTATCGATGTCCGGCGCCAGCACCCGGTTGGTCTGAGCCATCTGAAGCTCGTATTCAAAATCTGTAATGGCCCGCAAACCCCTTACGATAGCCTTGGCATTGCAGGCTTTAGCAAAATCTACGGATAATCCACTAAAAGATCTCACTTCTACATTAGGAATATCCTCCGTCACTTTCTCTAGTATATTAACACGTTCTTCCACGGAAAACAACGGCGTTTTCGCAGAATTATGTAAAACACCGATAATGACCTTATCAAATAATTCACAGGCTCTTTGGACAATATCCAGATGCCCATTGGTAACCGGATCAAAGGTACCCGGGTATACAGCGATTCTCATGTTTGATTCCTCTCCCCCAGCAGTTTCAGAAACAGGTGGGCATTCGTTTTATATTTTTTTACTTTCAAAATCTCATAACCGGCCGCCGACAGCCAGGAAAAATCTGTATGCAAAGAAGCCTCCACAACAAAAAGCGTCTCCGGACTGATACAGCCGGAGTTCCTTATCTGTTCCAGAACCTGTCGTTCCAGTCCCTGATCGTAAGGAGGATCCAGAAATACCAGATCAAAAGGCTCCTCCTGACTCAGCTGGCTGGGAACTGTTCTGGCATCCGTTACCAAAAGGCGGGCGGTCCCTGTCAGGCCGGTAAATTCCAAATTCTCACGAATACAGGCGGCTGCCTTGCGGTTCTGCTCCACGAAGCAGCAGAAATCTGCCCCTCGACTCAAAGCCTCAATTCCAATCGCCCCGCTGCCCGCAAACAAGTCCAGAAAGCGGCTGCCCGGAATATAGGGCTGCAGCATATTAAACAGAGTTTCCTTGATCCGGTCTGTGGTAGGTCTTGTCTGCCTGCCCTCCAGCGTCTTCAAAGGAAGGCTCCTGCATCTCCCTGCAATCACTCTCATAATCCCTTAATCCTCGTCCCTGAACTGCTCTCTCCAATCCAGATCTCCTCTGTCAAGGCCAAGGATTAAAGATTCCGCAGTGGCGATATTGGTAGCCACCGGAATGTTATACCTGTCACAGCTTTGGATAATCTTATATACATCCGGTTCCTTGGGGTTGATCATGGCAGGATTGTAGAAGAAAATCACCATATCCATATCCCCTCGCTCGATCATCTCGGTGAATTGCTTGTCTCCCCCCACACTTCCGGCCAGGAACTTATGGACACGAAGATTGGTTACCTCCTCGATTCGTCTTCCCGTAGTTCCGGTGGCATATACCTGGTGCTTCATCAAAATTCCTTTATATGCAATGCAAAAATCCTCAATCAGGCTCTTTTTGCTATTATGAGCGATAATACCGACATTCATCCCCTTAGGCTCCTTCCCTGCTATATCAGGAACATTATAACAAATAACCATAAGTTTCGCAATTCTTTTTCAATTGCTGGTGATCCTCTTCTGCCAGCTCCGGATCTCTGGTCAGCAGGTCTTGCACCGCTTCCAAAGCCTCCTTTAATATTCCGCTGTCCTGATAGATATCGGCAATTTGAAAATTCATCATGCCGCTTTGACGGGTACCAAAGAGATCTCCCGGTCCCCGCAGCCTCAGATCCTCTTCGGCGATATAAAACCCATCGTTGGACTGGTTCAGAATCTGCAGACGTCGAGACATCCCCTCGTCGGAATTACCCTGCATGAAAATACAATAGGACTGACACTCCCCTCGTCCCACCCTGCCCCTCAGCTGGTGCAGCTGAGCAAGGCCAAAGTGCTCTGCATTTTCAATCATCATAATCGTGGCATTGGGCACATTGACCCCCACCTCCACCACGGTAGTGGAGACCAGAACCTGAATCTGATTGGCAGCAAAGGCCTCCATGACTTCATTCTTCTTCTGAGCCTTCATCTGACCGTAGAGAACCTCCACTCGGATAGAATCCGGCAGGATCTCCCGCAGCCTCTTGCTGTAATCCATAACATTTTCACAGGAAATCTCTTCATTCGCCTCTACCATAGGACAGATGATGTAGGCCTGTCGGCCGGCCTCCACCTCCTTTTGGATAAAGCGGTAGGCATTGGGCCGCCATTGGGTATTTACCACGCAATTCTTCACCGGAAGGCGGCGGGCCGGCAGCTCTTTCAGCACAGAAATCGACAAATCCCCATAGAGAATGATTGCCAATGTTCGAGGAATCGGAGTGGCGCTCATAACCAGAACATGAGGGGGATATCCCTTCTCTGTGAGCAGGCTCCTCTGCCTCACCCCGAATCGATGCTGCTCATCGGTAATAACCAAAGCCAGATTGGCATAAAGCACCTTTTCCTGAATCAGAGCATGGGTACCGATGATCATGCGGGCACTTCCGGAGGCGATCTGTTCGTAAATCTCCCTCTTCTCCCGGGGAGTACAGCTGCCTCGGAGCAGGACCGGGTGGGCATCTTGGATTTGGTTATCCCTTAGGAGACCACATAGGGCCTCATAATGCTGCACAGCCAAGACCTCCGTGGGAGCCATCAGGGCAGACTGGTACCCATTTTCGTAACACAGGATCATGGCAAGAAAGGCCAGAATCGTTTTGCCGCTTCCCACATCTCCCTGAATCAGGCGACTCATAAGGTTTTTCCCCTTCAGGTCCTTTTCCAGCTCATTCCAGACTTGCAGCTGACCACCCGTCAGAGAATAGGGCAGGTTCTCCAGGATCTCCTCTGTCTTCCAGACTGCTTTCATGGGAAAATGATTCTCTATCAAAGCGGTTTGGTCCTTCCATTTTTCCAGATTCAGAAGAAAGAGGAAGAATTCATCAAAAATCAGACGATGTCTGGCTCCCTTCAGGGCCTGTGGGGAAGAAGGGAAATGCACCTGCGTCAAAGCTTCCCTCAAATCGCAGAGGCCATAGTGTCGTCGATATTCCTCCGGCAGGAAATCTGACGGGGGAGGCAGTTCCTCCAGCAGCTGGCGGATGGCCTTGATCACCATCTTATTGGTCAGGCCAGAAACCAGGGGATAGAGGGGACGCAAGCGCCCTCTTACTTCTTCATAGGAAGCAGGCGTGAAGATTTCCGGATGCTCCATGGTTCTTCTTCCATTTTTATAAACGACACGTCCTCGAAATACATAGCTTCCTCCCCGTTTCAGAAAGCTTTTCAAAAAGGGCATGCGAAACCAGACCACCTGCAGCTGACCGGTCTGATCCTGCAGCTGCAGCAGGGTAACAGACTTGCCATTGGCCGTCTTCACGCTGGGCGGGTACTGAATCAGGGCATAGATTGCATTTTTTTCATTTTCCCTCAGCTGACTGTAGGGAAGCGGTTCCTGATAAGCATCATATTCCCGGGGGTAATAGTGAAGAAGCTGATTGAGATTGCAGATGCCCGCTCTCTCAAACAGCTTCTCCGTCTTCTCTCCGATTCCCTTGAGGGTTCTCAAAGATTCCTTATTCATACTTTCTTCATCTCAATTGCGGAAAGTTCTTCCTGCCGGTGACAGAAAGTCATCTCTGCCTACTCTACCGATATAATGCAATAATAGATAGGCTGACCGCCGAAATTAACCTCCACCTCGCAGGAAGGATATTTTGCAGATACTGCCTGAGCCAGCTTCTCTGCCTCTTCCTCTGAAAAATCCTCCCCATAATAGATGCTGATCAATTCTGCTTCTTCTTCCATCATGGCATCTACCGACTCCCTGGCTACCTCCGGCACACTCTGACCCACTGCCAGAATTCCATGGTCGCCAATCGCCATGATATCTCCCTGATGGATGTCTCGGTCCTCGATATGGGTATCTCTCACCGCATAGGTAATCTGTCCGGTACGAACCGTCTGAATCATCTCCTCCATCAGCTCCCTGTTCTCTTCCACGGACTTCTCAGCAGCATAATTGATGATAGCCGTGATGCCCTGGGGAACCGTTTTGGTGGGAATGACAATGATTTCCTTATTCTCCGTCAAATCTCGGGCCTGGTTGGCCGCTAAGATTATATTCTTGTTGTTTGGGAAAATAAAAATATGCTCTGCCGGAACCTGATCGATCGCATTCAGCATATCCTCTGTGCTGGGATTCATGGTCTGACCCCCCTCAATCAGATAATCCACATCCAATCCCCGGAAAATGTCTGCAAATCCCTCTCCCATAGATACAGCGATAAAGCCCACGTCCTTGACCGACTCCTGGGTTCCGGGCTGTTCCGCCACCATCTCTTGACCTTCTACAGTTTGCAAATCTCCACCGATTGGCTGACCGTCTCCTGCCTGCCCATCTTTCCCTGTTTCCTTCTTCCCGGCCTCTCCGGCCTTGCCCGCAGCAGCGGCTTCCTCGGCCTGCTGCTTAGCCAGCCTTTCAGAGTCCTTGATGACCCTCTCTTGGTGCTCCTCCCGCATATTATCGATCTTCATGCGGGTCAGAGAACCATAGGTCAACGCCCGCTGCAGAGCCAGACCCGGATCATTGGTATGAACATGTACCTTCACAATCTCCTCGTCTGCCACCACCACAATAGAATCTCCGATAGAGGTTAAGAAGGCTTTGAAGTCGGCCTCTTCCTCCTGGGTCAGAGGACGGTTCAATACAATAATAAATTCTGTACAATATCCAAAGCGGATGGCCTCCTCTGTTTCCCGGGTCACGCGAACAAATTCCGATTTGCTCTCACTGGGAGTGAAATCCAGCTGCACCTCCTTGCCCATAAAGGCCTCAAAGGCACCCTGCATCACCGTCAGCAGACCCTGACCGCCGGAATCCACAACCCCTGCTTCCTTCAGTACCGGCAGCATCTCAGGCGTCTGGGAGAGAACATAGGAGCCATGATCCAAAATGCCTTGCATATAATCAGACAGATCCATGGTCTCCTGCGAAAGCTCCTCCGCCTTGTCTGCCATGCCTTTCGCCACCGTAAGAATCGTCCCCTCCTTAGGCTTCATGACCGCCTTGTAGGCTGTTTCCACCGCCTTGGCAAAGGCGGTGGCCAGAAGCTGGGCATCTACCTCCTTATGATCTCGGATCTTCTTGGTAAATCCCCGGAGAAGCTGGGACAGGATGACTCCGGAATTCCCTCTGGCTCCCCGCAGGGAACCGGAGGAAATAGCTTTAGCCAATTCCGGCATGGTCACCTGATCAAGAGCACTGACCTCCTTCACCGCTGACATAATGGTCAAGGTCATATTGGTACCGGTATCTCCGTCAGGAACAGGAAAAACATTCAGCTCGTTGATCCATTCCTTCTTAGCTTCCAGATTCTTAGCTCCTGCCAAAAACATCTTGGCTAGCATTTTGGCATCTATTGTACTTACAGCCACAACGTGTTTCCTCCTATTACTAATCAATCTCAATCTATGACGCGGACGCCCTCTACCAGAATGCGCACCTGACCGATCTCCATCCCGGTGAACTCCTCTACCTTATATTTTACATTTCCAATCAAATTATCTGCCACTGCGGAAATGCTGACGCCATAGGCTACAATCACATGGAAATCCAGTGATATCTTATTCTCATGGATTGCTACATTGATCCCGTGCTTGATACTGTCTTTGCGCAGCAGCTTCACCAGTCCATCCTTCATGTTGACTGCTGCCATCCCCACAATACCAAAGCATTCTACGGCAACGCTTCCGGCATAGGTGGCAATGACATCCGGATTAATGACAACTTCTCCCAATCCTGTATTCATTCGGCCCTTCATGTCTGATACTCCCTTCCTGCTTAAATTCCATGCTCCCGAGACTGATTCCTCCCAAAAGACTCGATTTGGTGCCCACTTTCGCGCTCGTCACATGGGACTTTTATAGCTAGTATAACCGATTATAGGGGAAAATGAAATAAGAAAATGAAAAACAAGGTAAATTTTATTTTTTTCGCTTGCAAAAGAAGGTACTATCTGTTAGAATAATTTGTGTTGTGAGTTCGGATTGTACTCGCATTCAAGTTTATTGACGAGGAGGTGCAATCATGGCAAAATGTGCAATCTGCGAAAAAGGCGTTTACTTTGGTAATAGTGTAAGCCATTCTCATAGAAGAGCCAACAAGATGTGGAAACCGAACGTAAAGTCTGTTCGGGTGAAGACAGAAGGTGGCAGCAAGAGAATGTACGTTTGTACTTCCTGCTTGAGAAGCGGCAAAGTAGAAAGAGCTTAAGCAGCCTGATGAGAGAAGATTCTTGGGAAGCGGTGTCATAGGATGCCGCTTCTTTTTTACCCTTTTTTCGGGTCAATCATCCGTGCAACCAGAAATACAGGTGAATTCAATAAGTGCCACAGTCCTTGTATTTGCAAGAACTGTGGCACTTATATTGAGCCGAGATCGTTATATTTCCTCTTCGAATATTCTCTGTCCATAGGCGGCGATCTCATGATCCTGGTCTGCGGTCCCGCCGCTGACCCCCAGACCACCTACGATCCTTCCGCCCCGATGCAAGGGAACGCCTCCTCCAAAGGCCACCAATTGTCCGCCTTTGAGGCTTTCGATGCCGTAGAATTGTCCCCCCGGCTGGGCCAGGGCATTGAGGTCCTTAGTGGACATTTTCAAGGCTACGGCTGTATAAGCTTTCTGGGTTGCAACTGCGTAACTGGCCAGATAGGCATCTTCCATCACGTGAACAGCAACCGGATTACCGTGAGGATCATATACAGCAAGTACGCAATTTAATCCCTTATCTCTGGCATAAGCCTCTACCTTGTCCATCAATCTTTTTG
The DNA here is from genome assembly GCA_963649395.1 of Coriobacteriaceae bacterium. Classification (GTDB taxonomy): domain Bacteria; phylum Bacillota; class Clostridia; order Lachnospirales; family Lachnospiraceae; genus Scatomonas. The sequence goes on from CAVJHW010000016.1 coordinate 17,470, forward strand.
CCGTCTCCAGGGTGATGGCGGAGGCATCCCTCAAACGTCCTACAATATCCTTAACTATCTTTTGTTCATCCATCTCTCATACTCCACAAAATCGCATCTGATCCCTATCTGTTCTTTTGTTTATTATATATCCCGAAAGAGAAGATGTCAACAAAAGCAACACGAAAATATGTGGATTTATGTATTCTTTTTGAGGTTTTATGTTGAATTCCGAGCCGTTCCAGCTTTACGGTTCCGTTTTTTCTTCCTCCTGGTGCAAAATATGCTCCAGCTCTTCCTCTGTACAGGTATCCTTGTCCTTATTGGTGAACTTTGCGACAAGGTCAGGAATCATATCCATGATCTTAGATACCGCATCCTGACTCCTGACATTGACCACCCTGGTCCCATTCTTGTTAATGACCAAGATAGCGCTGGGTGTGATCTTGGCCCCCATACCACCTCCGCCATTATTCTTCGTGTTGTTGGTGAAGGCTCCGGCTGCGATTCCAAAGGAAACATCTGCCAGGGGAAGCAAGATATTATCTCCGATATGAATCGCTTCTCCGATCACCGTCTTCGTGGTAAGGAAGCTGTCCATACCCTTAAAAAGGGATTCCACCGTATTCTTAAAACTATTGTTGCCACCATTGCTGCCATTGTTATTGCCATGTTGATCCGCCATATTACTCTCCTTTCACAATAAACCCCTTATAGGATTTCAGAAGTTTCAAGCCGTGAATCAGCAGACAGACCAGATGAATTCGTCCTCTTGCCTTGATATCTGCATTCAGCTTTTTTTCTTCAAAATCCGGATAAATCTCCAGCTTCCCGGGCAATGCACCATAGAACATTCCGATCCCTCCCAGCACCTGGCCGGTCACAGCCGGATCCTCAAAGCCAAATTCCATATAGCCCTTCAAGGACCTTGGAAGAATGTGTTTCAATAAAAGCATGCCTTCCTTCCCCATGGAGGGAAATGCTTGATGGAATTGTTGGGAAGATAGAATGCTATAAATCCCCTTGATTTTACCACAGACCTTGCGGATTGTGAATCCTATCCTTTGAAAAAGGGAAGGTCTTTCCTCCGCTGTCTCATAAGCTTCTCCCGGAGTTGCCTGGATAACTCCACCGGGAACTCCCGTGGAAGTTTCCTCTGAGGCTTCCTGGATAACTCCACCGGGAACTCCTGTGTGATCTTCATCCGGAATGCCTTGGACAAGTCCGCCAGGAGCTCCTTGGGGAGTTCCTGATGGAAAATTCTCCTTCTTTTTGGTCTTCTTTCCTGGGCGCTTCCGTCGCCGGGTGGGGGAACCCCTCTTCTTTTTGATCGCTTGTATCAGGCGCAGCACCGGTATCCCCAGAATATAGAGCTCATAGGAAACCTTCTTTCCCTCATAGGCCAAATGAAAGCGAAGCAAGAAAAGTAGCCAGGCAACACGGACTTTGGCAGACAGGCTTTTGGCATCCTTTTTAAAATGAATTCTATAGCAAAAGGGGACGAACAAAAGGCAGAGTAGGAGAGCCAGCAAAATAAGCAAGAGAATCAGAAGAACTTTCCCAATAACCGCCAATAGGGTCAGCAATGCGTGAATCATATTTTTTCTCTCATCTCTGTTAAATATTTTCTCAGATTGCAATCGCCGGTAGCCTGATAGGCCTCCAGAGCAATTCTTTCAACCAGTCCAAGAGCCTCCGAATAGCCAAAGGCTATGCCCACAATCAGAGGCAATCTCCCTGCCACCCCTCTTTGCACCAGATGGACCGCTTCCAGAATGTCCAGCTGATCCTGTCCGTTGGAAGCCAGGGTAATCAGATAGACATTCGGCAGAAATCGTCCCCTATCTACCAGGCGCCGTACCTTCTTCTCTTTTCTTTTTAGCTGTTTCCCCACATAGAGCTGTCTGTACCATTCTGCCATATCCGCGGAACCCTCCTTCCCTTCCAGGCTTATGAATCATGGGGCAAAGGAACCAATGACGGGCGGATCAGATAACCTGTCGCCTAAAGATGGTCCCACCCCAAAGGAAAGCCAGCTGTCCCAGAGAGGATGGATCATCCCCCGAAATAGGAGGCAAAAACCGACCGGGCTGCCTGGGCTGCGGCTCCGCTGCCCTCCCCGCCGCCTTCTACAATGACTGCCACGGTAATGTCCGAGCTGCCGGTATTGGAGAATCCCACAAACCAGGAGTGAGCTGTTCCATCCTCTGTATTCCCGTATTCAGCCGTACCGGTCTTACCGGCAATGTCATAGGGCAGATCCGCCAGGGCAGTTCCCGTCCCCCTTTGCACAACCCCCTTCATCAATTCCTTAATCTGAGCCGCTTCTTGTTCAGACATAACCTCTGCCAAAACCTTAGACTCCTTCTGACTGACAATCGTCCCTGTATAACTCTCTACCCGGTCAACAAAATGGGGCTGCATCATACGTCCCCCGTTGGCCACGGCCTCCGTGATCATAGCCATATGCAAAGGGGTGACAAGGGTATCCCCCTGCCCTATGGCCGTCTGCATAGTTAAGCCGTCAGCCCGGCCGGTATCCAGGCTAAAGGAACTCTTGGCAGCAGAAAGCTCCAGGGAGAAGGATTGGTTAAATTCCAGATTCTTTGCCATCTTCATCAAGGCATCTGATTCCAGATATTGGGTGGCAATATCCGAGAAGGCACAATTGCAGGAATTGGCAAAGGCATCTGCCAGACTTTCCTGGCCATGGGCGGTATGGTCACTGCAATGAATGGTATAACCTCCCTGGGTATATTCCCCGGTGCACTCAAAGGAATAATTATCGAAGCTGCCATACTGTCTGAGATAGGCAAGCGCCGTCACAATCTTGAAGGTTGACCCGGGTGCATATTGCCCCTGCAAGGCTCGGTTGAGGAAGGGGCTGCCGCTGTCTTCACTGTTGAGACTGTCCCAATCCTGAGAAATGGTATTGGGATTAAAGTCCGGCTTGCTGACATCTGCCAGGATCCGTCCTGTGGAGGTTTCTAATACTACAATGGCTCCCTGATTATTATCCAAGGCATCCCGGGCCGCCTGCTGCAGGGAAAGATTCAAGCTGGTAACCAGATTATCCCCGATATTCTTCTCCTCCGTCAGATCCTTTTGCACCCGTTCCGCAATATCCGCATGGGAAGTCATCAAACTGGTGCTTTGGGAAGCTTCCAAGCCGCTGCTTCCATAACCGGAATACCCCACCACCTGGGCGAAAAGGTTCTCATAGGGATACACACGGGTCTCATTGCCCTCCTCATCCGTATCGGTACGGGCCAGCACCGTCCCGTCTGAGGCCAGAATGGAACCCCGAACGATCTCTTCCTGATATTTCTGCTGCCTCTTATTGTAGGGGCTGTTGAGGAGATCCTCACTTTTGTAGACCTGAAAATAGACCATATAGGCCACCATGCTCAGGAATAAGCAGAGAAAGAGATAGGAAACAATCACATAGGGTCTACCAGTTGAGACTTTTCTCTGTTTGTTCTTCGATTCTTCTCTCGAGATCGTCCGGTTCCTGGTCAACGGATCCTCCCTTGTCTGTCTGCCGCCTGTGGAATTCTCGGAAGTCCTCCTGTCCTTTCTCCGGTCTTTGAACATTCCCTTTGGGTCTGTCTGGGGGGATGAAAGCCTGTCTCGGCTCTCCCCCCTTCTTTGCTCTCTTTTCTTCTTCAAGCTGTTTATCCTCATCTTTTCTTAAGATATACAATCCCTGAATGATGGCAAGCATCAGGATGGTACACATGACGGAACTCCCCCCATAACTTACCAAAGGAAGGGTGATCCCCGTCATGGGAATAAACTTAGTGGTGCCCCCAATGGTAAGAAATACCTGGAAGGCATATTCCGTACCCAAACCGATGGCAATCAGCTTATAGAAGGGCTTGTTCATCTTCATGGCAATATTGACAATCAGAAGATAGGTCCCCATACACAGCAGGATCAGGCAGATGGCAAATAGGATGCCCATTTCCTCGCAGATGGCCGCAAAGGTAAAATCCTCCTTAGCTAGGGGAATGGTTTCCGGAGACCCATTAAAGAGTCCCGTCCCAAACCAGCCTCCGGCACAGACACCGAACAAGGCTTGGACTATCTGATATCCTGTATTTTCATAATCTGCAAAGGGATCCCGCCATACGCTGACCCGAACCCTCACATGGGAGAAGAGACGGTAAGCCGCCACGGAAGCCAGGGCCATGCCCCCCAAACCGAGAAAGGCATACCGAACCTTGCAGGTAGCCACACAAACCATTACAATATAGGCTACAAAATAAATAAGGGCAGCTCCCAGGTCCTTGGATACCACCAAAATCACCACATGAATACCAGCCACCACTGTTACCTTGAAGACCTGGGCAAAATCCGTGACTTCTTGGAGCATTCCCGCGATAAAAAAGACAAAGGTAATCTTGACAAATTCCGAGAACTGGAAGGTAATACCTCCAATGCTGACGGACAGCTTGCCGCCGCCGCTGACCCGGGCGAAGAGAAATACTCCGGCCAGAAGAAGAATTCCCAGAATTCCATAAAACCAGGTCAAATCTCGCACCAGCTTCACCTTCCGCACCAGAACCGGGACGATAAAGGACAGAGTCGTCGAGACGGAGACGATGAGGAGCTGTTTCACTGCCGTTGTGATATCCAGTCTTGCCTGAATGATAAATCCAATGGACAGGAGCATACACATGGTATTGAGGAGGATCAGGGAGGCCTTCTTATAGATCAAACGGTAGAAGCCCTGCACGGCCAGCATGTAGATTACAATTCCACCATATAGAAGGATCATATAGATATCGTTGGATTGCAAATACATGACAAAATAAGCCACAAAATTAAAGAGTAGCATGAGAAGAATCTGCTTACGCATAATCCGTCTTCTGGCCGATTCATGCTTCTTCTTCAAGACCATAAAGGTCTCCATGGTAAAGAAAATCATTAATAGCAGAAGAAGGTATTTGGATATTTCTACAATTATCTTATTCATATGGAAACCTTTCAGGGCTGCCTGCACAGCCGTCGTCTCTTCCTTATTCCACACCCCGCCGGTAATGTCCCTTGGTCGTCCTCCCGGTGGTCTTGCGCCCTGCTTCTCCTGCAGAAGATCCCTGCACATATACCTTTGCAAAATGTCGAGCCAGTTCTGCAGCTTCCCTGGGCTCCTCCAGGGTGAAGGAAAGGCGGTAGGACTCACACCCCAGCCTCTTGACGGAAGCTGCCTCCGTCAAAAGACTGGTGGCCAGGCTATTATAGATGATATTATAGCAGGAATCACAGCAGCACGCCACAGGAAACTGCATTCCTTTTCGGTCTTTTAAGAAAAGCCGACTGTTTTTATGGGCACAGTGATCCAGATTCTTCTTCAGACACTGAGCAGAAATCATCATGGGAAAACGACCATAAAGAATCAGCTGGCTGTGGGAATTGTCCCGCCTAGCTATTTCCCCACAGCTTAACTCCAAGGGGATTGTATTCTCCCATATTCCCTCCTCCCTCCAGAATTCCTGGGAAAGGCTGTTCATAGTATACATACCAGCATCCAGTATAACCTTTTTCTCCAGTCCCGCTTCCTTGAGAAGAGCCAAATCCTCCAAACAGCGAACCAGAAAGCCGTCAATGCCTGCCTGAACCAGGGCAGGCAGCAGATTTCGATACCTGTCCGCCTCCCCCAAACGGGTAATATAGGGAAGCATAAGACGAATCCTCTTCCCCTCCCGCCGTAATTTTTCAATCTCCGGGAGAAGCATCCGCTCCGGCTGAGAAGCATCCTCACCAGCAGGGGCAGATTGTTTCCCTAAGAGAGATACCGCATTCTGATTTTCCCTGGAATCTTCCCCGCAAACAAGCTGGGCAGGCAGGTAGAAGCCCCGGATTTCCTCTATGGACTGCAGAGCACGAAGCTGAGCGAGATTCTCTACGGAAGCCCATAAGCTTCCTGATTCAGAAGCCCTATCCGGAAGAGGCGGAAATACCGGCTTCCTGGCATCCTCTCGGCGAAAGGGAGTCAACAGGGCCTCCTCCATTCTGTCCAAGCCCTCTCTTCTCAGCTCGTTCAGAGTCTGCATGGGGACAAAGATGGGTCCGGAAAGATGGATATCCAGCTTTTGGAAGAAGAAGGGGCTGCCTCCTGTCTTCTGCATCTGAATTCTCACCCTTTCCTCAGTCACCGGCTGATTTCTGGCCTCCTGTACGCCTGGCCTCTCTACCTGAACCGAAATCGCCCCGCATCGCAGCTGCAGGACAGCGGGCTGACCCGGAGCAAGAGTCATCCGTCCCACCAAGCCGATTCGCTGCTGACAGTCCGCCTGTTTCCGGCGGATTTCATCATAAAGCTCCTGGGTTCTTCGCTGCTTTCTGTCCGTCAGCTTCTCATTTTTCAAGGCCATCATTTTCCGCCCGTTTCTCTGGAGATAATAGCTTTGGTTAAAGCCATCCCGATGAAAGAGGTCATAAAGAGTCTGCAGATCCTCCTGGCTCACCCGATAGTGTTCCCGCCCTCCTTCCAGATAGAGATCCAGATACTTTCGATAGATTGCAGTGACTCCGCTGGTATATTCCAGCCTTTTCATCCTTCCCTCAATCTTCAGGGAGGTCACACCAGCCTCCAGGATAGAGGGGAGGATCTCCAAAGTGCACATATCCTTGGTATTGAGGGGATAGGAGGAAGATCCATCATTCAGGCGCTTACCTCCCTCATATAGCTCGTAGGGCAGGCGGCAGGGCTGGGCACATCTGCCTCGGTTGCCGCTGCGCCCGCCAATCAAGCTGCTCATGAGGCACTGACCGGAATAAGAGTAGCACAGGGCACCGTGTATAAAGCTTTCCACCTCCAGGCTGGTATGGCGGCCAATCTCCCGGATCTCCCGCAGGGAAAGTTCCCGGGCAGTTACTACCCGCTTAAATCCAGCCTGTTCCAATAGGGCTGCACCTGCAGGACCCGTAACCGCCATCTGGGTGCTGGCATGAAGGGGAAGACCGGGAAAGACTTGCCTGACCAGCTGCGCCACTCCCAGATCCTGGACAATCAAACCGTCCAGCCCAGCCTGATAATAGGGAAGCAGGTAAGCATAGAGTTTCTCTTGCAGCTCTTCCTCCTTCAAGAGGGTATTGACGGTCAGATAGATCTTCTTGCCCCCAAGATGAGCCAGATCAATTGCCCTGCACAGGCTATCTTCATCCAAATTATCTGCATAAGCCCTTGCTCCGAACATGGTTCCCCCGGTATAAACCGCATCTGCTCCTGCAGTCAGGGCCGCTTCCAGAGTCTCAAAGGAGCCAGCAGGAGCCAGCAATTCTATCGCCATATCTACCTTCCTTTCCTGCCATGTCCCTTTCGCAATTTCCCGGGCAATATTCCTGACAAGGTATCCGCAAAGCAGCCTGCCCTCATATGCCCCAACAAGCATAGGAAAGACGCCGTATGGCAACCGGCGCCTTTTGTTTTCACTTTCTTCCTTACTCCTTCTCGGAGTTTGTCTCTCCCCTGCCCTTCATCTCTGCTTGAAAGCGAAGAGCAGCATTCTCCCTTTGCAGCTGTTCCATCTCCTGCTTCATCTTGTCCATCTGAATCTGCGCGGCGATCAGGTCATGCTTCACCTCATAAGCCTCCCGATCCTTGGCTTCCATATCCTCCTCCATTGCGTCTGCCTGATCCTTGGCCTTGAAATAATCGTCCGCCAGATTGAGAGCCAGCAGGGTATTCCTGGTATCCTGGGTCTGTCGCTTATAAGCAGGAAGGGTAGCCAGTTCTGCAATCTTGTTATTCAGATAAGAAGCCACCCTCTGAAGATATTCCTCACTCTCGTAACCGCTGAGAGTAATGATTTTACCGTCTATCAGAACCTTGACTGTGTTTTTCGATGCCATTGAAAGAAAACTCCTTCCTTCACATATTGATACTCGGACAGGTTAGACCGAGATGTCGACAGGCTGTTTCTGTTACAATCCTCCCCCTGGGGGTTCGATTCAGGAATCCATTCTTGATCAGATAGGGCTCATATACATCCTCGATAGTGCCGCTGTCCTCACCGATCGCCGCGGCAAGCGTATCCAATCCCACAGGACCACCGGCAAACTTCTCAATAATGGTAGTCAGGAGGAGCCGATCCGTCTGATCCAGGCCATATCGGTCTACCTCCAGCAGATCCAGCGCCAGCTCTGCCACCTCTTTGGTGATACGGCCATCATATTGCACCTGAGCAAAATCCCTGACTCGTTTCAGCAAGCGGTTGGCCAGCCGGGGGGTTCCCCGGGAACGGCGAGCCAGCTCCAGAGCCCCCTCCGGCTCGATGGATACTTGAAGAATCCCGGCAGAATGAAGAATGATCTTCTCCAATTCCGCATCTGTATAGAATTCCAAATGATGAATCACTCCAAAACGGTCTCGCAGGGGGGCCGTCAGAAGACCTGCTCGGGTAGTGGCTCCCACCAGGGTAAAGCGGGGCAGATCCAGCCGGATAGAACGGGCGGAAGATCCCTTGCCAATCATGATATCGATGGCATAATCCTCCATGGCCGGATACAGGACCTCCTCCACCTGCCGGTTCAGTCGGTGAATCTCGTCTACAAATAAAACATCCCCATCCTGCAGATTACTCAAAATGGCGGCCATCTCTCCCGGTTTTTCAATGGCAGGACCGGAGGTGACTTTCAGATGCACTTGCATTTCATTGGCAATAATTCCGGCCAGGGTGGTTTTGCCCAGCCCAGGAGGTCCGTAGAAAAGCACGTGATCCAGCACATCCCCTCTCTGTTTGGCCGCCTCTATATAGATCTTCAGGCTTTTTTTGGCTCTTTCCTGACCGATATAATCCGCAAGATATTGGGGGCGCAGATTGCCTTCTATCTTAATATCTTCCTCTGTGACACTTGTTTCAATGACACGCTTTTCCATGACGATTCTTCCTTAAAAAATGTATTTCAGGGCAGCCCTCAGAAGCTGTTCCGTATCCATCTCCTTTGCCCCTTCTACTTTTTTAACGGCCTGCAGAGCCTCTGTAGCTGAATAGCCCAAAGCCACCAGGGCTTCCACTGCCTCCGATCCGGAGGAAATCCCCCCCTCGACAGTTTGAGATTCCTGTACATGTTCGCTCTTTTTTTCGAAGGCATCCTGCAGCTGAAACTTATCCTTTAGTTCCAAAATCAGCTTCTGGGCGGTCTTCTTTCCGACTCCAGGTGTCTTGGCGATAAAGGCAGCATCGTCCGAAAGCACAGCAAAGCGCAAATCATCGGAGGAGATGGTGGACAGAATGCCCAAAGCAGCCCTGGGACCAATCCCATTCACATTCAGCAGCAGTCGAAAGACCTCCAGGTCATCCCGGCTAAAGAAGCCATACAGCTGTAAGGCATCCTCCTTCACATAGAGGTAAGTATAGATCTTAACCTCATGGCCGATACGAATGCCTCGATCCAACAAGGTCGCAGGTACATGAATCCGAAAGCCTATCCCGTTATGATCCAGAAGAAGGCTTCCTTCCTCTATCTCTTCCACAACCCCTTTGACATATCCGATCATCTGCGCTTTTCCTCCTTAAGCCTTCTCTGCTGTACTTGCAGCCTTCATTACAACAGAGATACAGCCCTTGGGGCATTCCTCCATGCATTTTCCGCAATTCTGACAGAGTCCGTAATCAATTTGGGCCAGGGAATCCTCCACCTTGATGGCTCCGGCAGGACAATTCTTCTCACATTTCTTGCATCCGATACAGCCCACATCACAGCTGTCCATGACCGCTTTTCCCTTATCATGGCTGGAACAGCGCACATGGTAGTCAGGGGCTTCATAGGGAACCAGGGTAATCAAATCCTTGGGACAGGCCTTGATACAGGCTCCGCAAGCCTTACAAAGCTCCCGATCCACCACGGCAACACCATCCACGATATGAATGGCATCGAATTGACAGGCCTTGACACAGGAACCATATCCCAAGCAGCCATAATTGCAGCGTTTCGGTCCCCCATTGGGGACAAAGGGCATCATGGTGCAGTCCTCCAGGCCGGTATATTGGTAGTCTGTTCGAGTTTTATCGCAAGTTCCTGCGCATCGGACAAAGGCAGTCATCCGCTGAGTTTCCCTAATCTCTTCTCCCATAATTCCGGCAATCACCCGGGCTACGGCTGCTCCGCCCACCGGACAGGCGGTTACAGGGGCCTTATGATTGACAATAGCCTCCGCCACCCCATCACAGCCGGGATATCCGCATCCGCCACAGTTATTTCCCGGCAAGGCCTCTCGAACAGCGGTAATGCGTTCATCTGTCTGAACCTCAAATTTTTTCCCTGCAATGCCCAAAAGCAGACCAATAATAACGCCTGCTCCGCCGACAATCAGGATAGAAAGTACTACTGTATTCATTTCCTATACCTGCCCCCTTCTATATGATTCCTGAGAAGCCGCAAAATGCGATAGACATCAGCATAGCTGTCAGGAGAACAATGGGCATACCCTGAAAGGCCTTGGGCACATCATTGTGTTCCATCTTCTCCCGCAAACCTGCCATGAGAACAATGGCCAGGGTAAAGCCGGCCGCTGTGGCAAAGCCATTCACGGTTCCCTGCAGGATGCTATAATCGTCCTGCACATTGATCAGGGCAACACCAAGGACAGCGCAATTGGTAGTAATCAAGGGCAAATAAACCCCCAGGGCACGGTAGAGGGAGGGAATACTCTTCTTCAGGAACATCTCTACCAGCTGTACCAGAGCTGCAATAACCATGATAAATACAATCGTTTGCAAATATTCCATTCCCAGGGGTACCAGGATAAATTGATAAATAATCCCCGTACACAGGGAAGACAGGGTAAGAACGAAGATAACGGCTCCCCCCATTCCCCCTGCGGTGGACATTTTCTTGGAAACACCCAAGAAGGCACACAGGCCAAGGAATTGGCTTAAAACAACATTATTCACCAGAGCAGAGCCCACGGCGATAATCAATAACTCTCTCATCTGGGCCTCCTCTCTTATAACTCTTTTCCGCTGCAGGCGCTATTCCCACA